>NZ_DAIUCO010000009.1:0-42071 GCF_036846085.1 Noviherbaspirillum sp.
CTGTATGCGATAGCTCAACCTCACTACCCCCATCCCAACCTTCCCCCTGGAAGGGGGAAGGAGCTCGTCGCCAGTTGGTTTATACGGCGCTGATTCCCCCGTCCACGGCGATGCTTTGTCCGGTGATATGCCGCGATGCTTCCGAGGCCAGGAACACCACAGCGCCTTTCAGGTCCTCGTCGCCGCCGATGCGGTGCAGCGGCGCACGGGCAATCACGCCTTCCGCGACCTTTTCGAGCAGGCCGGCGGACATCTTCGACGGGAAAAATCCCGGGCAGATCGCGTTGACGTTGATGTTGTACTTGCCCCATTCCGACGCCAGGGACCGGGTGAAGTTCACCGCCGCGCCCTTCGACGTGTGGTAGGCGATGGTGCTGACATTGACGGCGCTGCCGCGCAATCCGGCAACCGACGCAATGTTGATGATCTTGCCGAATTTCTTCGGGATCATGCAGCGCCGCGCCACCTCGCGCGACAGGAAGAACACCGCATCCACGTTCAGGCTCATGACCTTGCGCCATGCCTCGTCCGGATACTCTTCCGCAGGTGCGCCCCACGTCGCGCCGGCATTGTTCACGAGGATATCGATGGTACCGAAACGGTGGATGACTTCATCGACCATGCCCGGAATCTGGTCGGTCTTCGACAGGTCGTTGACGATGGTCAGCACCTCGACACCCATTTTTTCCAGGTGGGTTTTCGCCTCCACCAGTTCATCGGCCTTGCGCGCAGTGATGGCCACCTTGCAGCCCATTTCGCCCAGCGCTTCCGCCATCTGGAGACCAAGGCCGCGCGACCCGCCGGTGATCAACGCGATCTTGCCGTCGAGCTTGAAAAGTTCCTTGACGCTCATCTGAACACTCGCTTTCCGTAGTAAGGCGCCATCCCGCCGGGACGCGCCGGGAAATAAACAATCAGCAGACTTCGAACAGTCCCGCCGCGCCCTGCCCGCCGCCCACGCACATCGTCACGACGACATACTTGGCGCCGCGCCGCTTGCCTTCGATCAGCGCATGGCCGGTAAGACGGGAGCCAGATACGCCATAGGGATGACCCACCGCGATCGCGCCGCCATTGACGTTCAGCAACTCATCCGGAATGCCCAGCTTGTCGCGGCAATACAGGACCTGGCAGGCAAATGCTTCATTCAGTTCCCACAGCCCGATATCGTCCATCTTGAGGCCGTTGCGCTCGAGCAGGCGCGGGATGGCATACACGGGTCCGATACCCATTTCATCCGGCTCGCAACCCGCCACGGCGAAGCCGCGGAAGATACCCAGCGGCTCAATGCCGCGACGTTCGGCCAGCCTGCCGTTCATGACCACGCACGCGGACGCGCCGTCCGAGAACTGGCTGGCGTTGCCCGCAGTAATGACCCCGCCCGGCAACGCCGAGCGGATTTTGGACACCGCTTCGATTGTCGTGTCGGCGCGGATACCTTCGTCGGCGGAGATCGTGACTTCCCGGCGCATGATGCGGCCGCTCTCCTTGTCGGCCACGCCCATGATGGTGGTCATCGGCACGATCTCGTCCTTGAACTTGCCGGCAGCCTGGGCAGCGGCGGCCCGCTGCTGGCTGCGCACGCCGTACTCGTCCTGCCGTTCCTTGGAGATGTTGTAGCGCTTGGCGACCTGCTCGGCGGTCTGCAGCATGCTCCAGTAGATCTCGGGCTTGTTTTCGATGAGCCATGGGTCCTGGCGCATATGGCGGTTGGTTTCGTTCTGCACGCAGGAAATCGATTCGACTCCACCCGCAATTATGACCGGCACGTGCTCGACCATGATCCGCTGCGCCGCCATGGCAATGGTCTGCAGTCCGGACGAGCAAAAACGGTTGACGGTGGCGCCGGCGGTCGTGACCGGCAGCCCGGCACGCAGCGCAATCTGGCGTGCGACGTTCCCGCCGGTCGTGCCTTCCGACAGCGACCCGCCCATCAGCACATCCTCGACTTCAGCCGGATCGATGCCGGCGCGCTCAACGGCGGCGCGTACGGCATGCGCGCCGAGCGTTGCGCCATAGGTCATGTTGAAAGCGCCTTTCCAGGATTTGGCCAGGCCGGTGCGGGCGGTGGAAACGATTACTGCGTCGTGCATGGGATGTCCTCGGGTATTCATATCGGTCCCTCTCCTGCGGGAGAAGAAATCAGTCAAATTTGCCGGCGGTCCGGCGACGGTTTAATGAAATGTCTCGCCGGCATCCGCAAGCCGGACCAGCGACTGCGCCGGCTGCCAGAATGCGGCATCGCCGCCCGGTTGCGCCTCAAAGCTGCGCATCTTCGCCACCACGTTGGGCAGGCCGACGATCTCCGCGTACAGCATCGGTCCGCCGCGATGGGCGGGGAAACCATAGCCGGTGAGGTAGACCATGTCGATGTCGGAAGCCCGCGCCGCAATCCCCTCTTCCAGGATGCGCGCGCCTTCGTTCACCAACGCATAGATGCAACGTTCCACGATTTCCTCATCAGTCACCTTGCGCGTCGTGATGCCTGCCTCCTTGCGCCCGGCGGCGATGATTTCGTCGACCACCGGATCAGGGAGCGCATCACGCTTGCCGGCTTCGTAACGGTACCAGCCTGCCCCGGTCTTCTGGCCGAAGCGCCCCATCTCGCACAATCGGTCGGCGATCACCGAACGCTTCATGTTCGGGTTCTCCTCGTAGAGCCGCTTGCGGATCGACCAGCCGATATCGAGGCCCGCGAGGTCGCCCATGCGGAACGGCCCCATCGCCATGCCCCATTTTTCCAGCGCGCGGTCGATCTGCTGCGGCGAAGCGCCCTCCTCCAGCAATTCGAAGGCCTGTGCGCGGTAATACTTCAGCATGCGATTGCCGATGAATCCGTCGCAGACGCCGGACACCACGGCCACCTTCTTGATCTTCTTCGCCAGTTGCATGACCGTCGCCAGCACGTCCTTGGCAGTGTGCTCCGCACGCACCACTTCCAGCAGGCGCATCACATTCGCCGGGCTGAAGAAATGCAGGCCGACTACGTCCTGCGGGCGCTTGGTAAAACTTGCGATCTGGTTCATGTCCAGTGTGGAGGTGTTGCTGGCGAGGATGGCGCCCTGTTTCATCACCTGGTCGAGCTTGCCGAACACCTTCTCCTTGACGCCCATATCCTCGAACACCGCCTCGATGACCAGGTCGGTATCGGCGATGTCGTCGTAGGACAGGCTGGTCGACAGCAGCGCCATGCGTGCGTCGAGCTTGTCGGCCGTGAGCTTGCCCTTCTTCAGCGAGTTTTCGTAATTCTTGCGGATCGTCGCGACACCCCGGTCGAGCGCTTCCTGCTTCATCTCCAGCAAGACAACCGGGATGCCCGCATTCAGGAAATTCATGGCGATGCCGCCGCCCATGGTGCCCGCACCGATCACCGCCACCTTTGCAACGGAGCGCACCGGTGTGTCGGCCGGAACGTCCGGAATCTTGGCGACGGCACGTTCGCCCATGAAGGCATGCCGCAACGCGCGGGATTCGGGGGTATTCATGAGCGACAGGAAGAGTTCGCGCTCGATCTTCATGCCCTCGTCGAACGGCTTGTAATAGGATGCGGCGACCGCCTCCGCGCACTTCAGCGGCGCCGGGAAATGCTTGGTTGCGGCCGCGACCGAGTTGCGTGCGAACTGCAGGAATGCCTCCGCATCCGGCTCTGTGATGCGGATATCGCGCACACGTTTCAGGGGCCGCTTCTCTTCAACGATCTTTTCGGCAAACGCCAGCGCCGCCGGCAGGAGTTCACCATCGACGACTTCGTCGAACAATGCTGTATTACCCAGCTTCGCGGCCGGCACGATGGCGCCGGACACGATCATGTTGAGCGCGGTCTCAAGCCCCACGAGGCGCGGCAGGCGCTGCGTGCCGCCGGCGCCGGGAAGAATGCCGAGCTTTACTTCAGGTAGAGCGATCTGCGCATCCGCCTTCGCCACCCGGAAGTGGCAGCCGAGCGCCAGTTCAAGACCGCCACCCATGCAGGCGCCGCCGATCGCCGCAATCACCGGCTTGGCGGAGGTCTCGACGGTCTTGATCACCGTGAGCAAATTGGGCTCCTGGCCGGACTTCGGCGTGCCGAATTCCTTGACGTCTGCGCCGCCTGAAAACGCCCGGTCGGAACCGATGAGGACGATCGCCCGTACCTGCTCGTCCGTGGCGGCGGCGCTCACCGCTGCGACGATCGCCCGGCGCAATGCAAGGCCTAAACCGTTAATGGGCGGGTTATCGAGCGTGATAACGGCGATATTGCGGACAGTTTGATAAGGTGCGTTGGACATGTACCTTGCTCTTGAATGGAATTGGATGACGGGCAGCTTGAAATGATGCGCTAGAAAGGCGGTCTAAAACCGCTGTGCGAAACTGAGTTCCGTATTTCAAAACAGATATTATCAGCGAAGATGAACGCTGTAAAGATGACACACCTGTTATCCGCAGCACCAAAACAGCCCGGCTTGTACTCTGTAGCGACGCACCAATGCCAGGATTTCCGCGCAGGATGCATCACTGGTGTAAGCTCCGTTTTGATCTTTTACCTAGCATTCCGCACAGCAAAACCAGACCTCCGTACCGCACCATGACTTCAACAATTGCACCCACCACCGCCCAAGCAGAATCATCCATCCCCGAGGGTTTCGAACCGATCGACCGGGGAAGCGCTTTTCTTGCCCTGCTCGGGCCGGTTTATATGAAACAGGCTTCGCCCGATCGTACCGTCATCGGCGTGCGCATCGATGGACGCCATACGAACGTAAAGGGGATTGCGCACGGCGGCATGCTGACCACACTCGCGGATAGCGCGCTCGGGATTGCGATTGCAATCGCCAACAATGAAAAACCGATGGTGACCGTCAATCTATCGACGGATTTTGTCGCTGCCGCCCATCCGGGCGATTGGGTCGAAGCGCACGTGGACATTCAACGGATTGGTGCCCGCCTCGCTTTCGCCAACTGCTACCTGCACGTCGGGGAAAAGCGCATCATGCGGGCGAGCGGCGTCTTTGCATCCGTATGAGGACAATCGGCGCCGGGAAGGCGCCGACGCGGTCAGGCAAGTGAGGAAGATTCGAGTTTTTTGGCCAGGGCGACCAGGCGAGGCTTGACCTCGGCAAGCAGGAATTCCTTGGATAGGCTGGAAGACGGCCCGCCACAGTTGATCACCAGTGCCGGCATGGCGCCCGAGGATCGAAAGCCGACCGCGATGCCGTTGACATCGCCCTGCCATTCCCCGAACGACGTCGCGCAACCGTACTCCTGGTAGTCCCGCAAGGCCTTGTCGATGGCTTCCTGCAGCGCGCTTGCCGCAGATTCGTCCATGTCCGATGCCAGTTTCATGATGGCGGCGCGCTCCCGCTCGGAGGCGCTAGCGAGGAATGCACGGCCGATCGCTGATGTCGCCAGCGGGATGCGGGAGCCGACCTGAAGCGTCAGCGCCAAAGTAGCGGCGCTGCGGGCGACCTCGGTATAGATGATGGATAACCGGTCCCTCACGCCCAAGGCAACCGTGGCGCCGGCGAAATCGGCCAGTTCCTGCATCAACGGACGCGCGAACTGCCGAATGTCCATCCGTGCCAGCATCGAACTGCCCAACGCAAGCGTTGCCGTACCGAGCGCATACCTGCCGCCAGGCTCCACCTGGATCAGGTAACCGCGCTTGGTCAAGGTGTAGACGATGCGGGTAACGGTGGATTTGGGTAGCCCGCAGCGCTCGGAAATCTGCTGGTTGCTAAGCGAGGAATCGCCGGACCGGAAACATGCCAGCACGTCCAGTCCACGGGAAAGCGCGGTGATGAAGTAGCGGTCTTCCCCGGTCTTCAATGTGTCGGCCGATGTCGTATCGTTCAGTTCGGGGGTGGGTGCGTTCATACATGGACCTTTGGAATCAAGCCGCTACGGCATCAAGTCGATCTCCCGGCGGACGGGCAGCGAGCGCCGCAAACGAATGCACCTCGCCGACGCAAGACTTTACAGTACAAAAAACGACATTACAAATTCGGTCTTGTCGTAACTACCGGCGCTCGCCAGCATCGGGCATCGCAGATTTCGAGGTACTGCAAGGACCCGGGACCGAATTTTCTTCGAAACCCTCCAGTGCATACGACCGCATCCTCAACAGGAACCTGTCGCAATGCATACCAAGACGATCGGCACCACCGGACTATAGCAGTACACACCGACATCCCTACCGCACGACCAAAATGCCTTGTCGGGCAGATAAAGCCTGGCCATGCACCGCAGCGAGCCGAAATATACACCACTTCAGTGCGGACCAGAACCGGCACGGAAAACCCCGCGCCATGCCGCACCCAACTTTTCGCCCGGTGCCGGAGGGCATTCAGCCTAGTCCAATACCAATCTCACCTTGCCGCCAATGACGGCCGCGGCGCCGCTCATTGCACCACTTCGCCCGGTGACCGCTTACCGTAGTGGACGGAGACGTTTTCCACATAGGTCCGTGCGTTGCGGTCGCTCGCTGCCGAGGTCCGCATGCCCGACGCCGCCCTTGCTTCGGCAAGGATGCCCGGCATTTCCCAGGCGCGAACCCGCCGTCTCTGCGCTGAGCACCGCTTAGCATGCGCATTCAGCGCATGATCGAACGCGCTTCCATATCCGCCGGCAATCGCCCGCAGACGGTAGCGCAGAATCATTTTTCTCAGATGGTGGCGCCGGAACCACTCCAGCCCTAGCCACATGAACGCCGCTCCGACGATGACGGCGATTCCGTTTGATACTGTCATTTTCTAACCCTTTTGATAATTCGCGCTGCGATCCTGCATCACCGGACCGTGCGCCGAGGCCGCCTTCTCGGCGCGACGCGCCTTGACGCCATAAAAGATAACCGCAAGCTGGGCGCCACAATTCAGCGCTGCAACCGTTGCGAAGAGATGATTGCGCACCACGAAAATCGCATACAGCACCGTGATCACAGCGAGCACTGCCCACCCGCTCCAGCAGAAAAGCGATATCGATTTGCAGGCGGCCGGATCCCGTCTGTACTTCAGGATTTGTGGAATGTACAAGGCCGACGCGGCGATGCCGGACAGGCCATACAACATGCTGACTATCTGTTCCATTGATTCTTTTGGACAAAGCCGATTGCTTGCCTGTTCTGCAAGCGGTGTTTTTCATCCGGCACCCGGATGTTGGCTTTCGACATTACATGCCACCAGGAAATTCCATGTTGGGCACAAGATTTTTTGGATAGCGTTGAAGAGGCGTATCGGCATGCATTTCGTGAAACGAAAGATGCATTTTCTTCACGTTTTGCGAAACGCACCGACAAATCGGCGCTCAAACGATTTCCGAAACATCATTGAAGGAATATCCATGTCTGCTCACACCTACAAAATGATCGAACTTGTTGGTTCGTCCACAACCGGTACCGATGATGCAATCCGCAACGCCATCGAAAAATCGTCGCAAACGGTGAGAAACATGGATTGGTTTGAAGTCACCGAGACACGCGGACATATCGTCGATGGCAAAGTCGCGCATTACCAGGTGACGGTGAAGGTAGGCTTCCGGCTGGATACGGGCGACGCCTAAGGCAGGGACCTGCCGGCCTGGCGCGCACCGGCGCCGACTTCATCCATCCTGCGCGGAGCTTCCGGGTTGGTCGTATGGCGCACCGCGTACCAGGCCAGCCCGATCCACTCATAGGTCGCGTAGTAGGAACGCCGCAAATGTTCGGCGCTGGGCAGGAGATCCATCCAGGATGGACGGCCAGCGCTGAAAAAGATCGTGGGTGCGGGAATCACATCCATACCGCTCCGGCTGAACGCCATCGCCGAGCGGGCCATATGCATCGCGTCGGTCACCAGCAAAACGCGGGTTATGCCTTCCTGCTTCAGCATTGCTGCGCTGAAGGATGCATTTTCGGCAGTATTGGCCGAATCCGGTTCGATCCACTTAACGGGAATTGCAAAGTCTTCCTTCAATGCGTCGGCCATTGCGATTGCCTTCGGCCTGAACCTGCCATCGGCGCTTCCGTTGCCGCCCGACACGAGAATTGGCAATCCCGATTGCCGATGAAGACGCGCCGCATAGCGCAGCCGCGCGAGCGCGATGTAGTCGGGAATCTCGTTGCCACCGAATTCGGGCGCGGCGGCATAGCGTCCTGCAGCCAGAACAACAATCGCTTCCGCCCCTGTTTCGTGCGCGGAGGGCAGGACTTGCGCAAAACGCTCAAGCGGGTGCACCAGCAGACGCGCGCCGATGCCGGTGCTGAGAAAGAAAAGCAGGAATATCGCGGCAATGCCGAGCGCGTTGCCGGCACGCGGAGAGCGATGACGGAGCAGCAATGCAAGTCCAAGCAGTAAAAAAAGACTTGCCGGTGGCAGTATCAATTCACGAATCACGCCATGGATCATAGGGATTACCCAGCCTGCAACAAAAAATAGATTTAGTTGATACAAGTCAACTTTTTCAGTCCGCCATACGCCATCATTTCATCTGTTACGGCACTACAAACATCGGCGGCCGAGTCCCATCGGCGCGCTAACGAAGGTTGCAGAATATCAATGAACAACAGGAACTCCCCATGGATCCCCTCGCTCTAAACAGTTCCTTCAACAAGGAGCAAGTTATGGGGAATCCAACACGCGATGCATACAGCCCTTTGGCATACGCGGCTGCCTTCGATGAAAAATGCAAGCTTCTGGCCGGGCGAATCGCGATCGTAACCGCGGCAATCGTCTTCATCGCAGGTTATGTGTATGGCATCGCTGAGTATGGTCTCCTGCTTGGCGTCGCATTCGGATGGTTACCTTGCGGCATCGCTGCATGGTTTACAGCAAATATCGTGTCGCTGGCCGGCCACCATGCCATACGCCGCTTTCTCCAGTCTTCCCGCGCGCGCTCCGGCGCGTCACTCATCAAGCCAGGCGTCCAGCATAAATAGTCTCATCGGCGCTTCGTCCCCAGTCGCCATTGACCGTTTTGCCCTACTCTTTTTTCGGCGACAGGAATGCCTTGTGAAACAGGTGCCGCATCAGTAGCAGCGGCGGCATTCTCAGCCAGTTCGCCCGCAAGTAAAGCGCCTGTCGCGCACTCCCGGAAAATCCGTCCGAACAACTAGTGTGATCCGGCAAAAGCGCTCGTAGAAACAAGCTATCCATCAATGCCAGCAGTGGCCCATTCGGAGCCGCTATGTCACAGGCCCTTGTCGCCTCAACCGAAACCGGCGTACCAAGCAAACGGCCTGAATATCGAAGCGCATAAAAAAGCGGCCGCATCAATTCAAGTTCCTGCGCCCGCGGTGCAAGCGAGGACCAAAAGGATGGCGACTGGCCGAAATGGTCGAGCAAACGGTGAATGTCGATCAGATCCCGCAGGGCATGGTCGAATTCGCCGTCATGAAACAGGTGCACGGCACTGTGCAGCACCATATCCACCGGCGACAGCACGAGCAATTTTTCGCTTGCATCGATCGAAACGGCTGCCGACCGCAGTTTTTCGGAATCGGGACGGATAGGAGCAGTCTCGGGAACGATCGCGTGGTGCACGTCGATGGACGTCATGCGCTTGATATGCTGCATCGGCGGCAATTCATGCATCCATTTGCGGTAGTAGCGCTGATCATAGTCATCCTGATGCATGCTTGCCCATCCATGCATCATCAGGCCCGCCTCGACAGCATTCAGGCTGCTCTTCGGCACCAGGATATCGATGTCGGAAAAAACGCGGCCACGCGCGGGAGGCAAGTCGGCCATTACGTAGGCGGCCCCCTTCAGCAAGATGAGAGGCACGCCAACATCCATCAATGCCTTGCGGATGAACCGCACTTCCCATCGCACCGCTTCCGAATGCCGTACAGCAGCGATCCATGACCATTCAAGATGCTCCCGCGCCTGCGCGGGCACGGCGCCGAGCAGGCCTCTTTCCGCAAGCATCGCGTGCAGGCTCGCAAGAACATTCCCCCTTCTCGCCTGACGTATGAGCAAATCCCAGTCGGGGAGCCGGAAAGTGGAAATGGATTGCGGCTCCCGAAATGCCTTCAGGATTAACGCGTCGGTTTTCACGAAGCCAAGGTCGCCGGTTGCAGCGACGCGAATATGTCTACAGCGTCGTCCAGGTCACTGTAGTGAAATTCAAAGCAGAGGGAGCGATCGATGACGCCGGCGAGGGTTTCGAAACCCAGCGTGCCCAGCGCGCTGTAATTGAACGCATTTTCCGCGACGCGCATGAACGCGCGCGATCGTGGCAACTCGTCGAGCATCGCGCGCGCGCCGCTTTCCCACTTGGGGAAAATAACCCACCCAGGCATTGCGGACTCCGATGCCCGCCGCACGCTCTCCACCGGCGGCTTCAGATGCGCAACGGTGCCCTTCATCGTGTCGGTCACGCTGCGGCTGAAAATACCATTGGGTACATAGCTGCCGATGATATCGATGGACTGGTTTTTCAGGCTCACTGGACGCGGAAGCGGCATGATCTTGCCATCGCTGGTCCGGATCAGCGCCAATTCATCCGACAACAAGCGCCATCCCCGATGCACCAGCGCGGCGCACAGCGTGCTTTTGCCCGACCCAGGCGGAGCCGGGAGTATCACGGCATGACCATTCTTTTCAATGACAGCCGCATGGATGATCAGATAGCGATTCGCATAACTGGATATACACCAGTTCAGTCCCCATTCGAGCATCGGAAATGCCTGCTCGAACGGAAGCGGCTTGAATGGACTTTTGCCGTCGAACTTGAACAGGACTTGCGGCTTGAACCATTTTCGCATCGTTGCCGGGCGCTCAAGGCTAACGTGAAAATCAGCGAAGTCCGTCTGCACAGCCATCTGATGATCGGCATAAAGCAGTGCGATGCCTTCGGCGACGCTTTGTATCGGGCTGCGGATGTGAGTGATGAATGCGCCGGTTTGAAGGAAAATGCCGGTCGACTCCAGTCTGGCCGCAAGTTCACCGGGTGATAACGAAGATGGCGTCAAAATCAGAGGGGTTCTACCAGCGACAGCGCTTGCATATCGAAGAGCGCCGCTTCAATCTCTTCCAAAAGTGCCGCATCGATTTCACAGCACCACCTGCCAGATAATACCTGCGCTAACGATAGCACATCGGACGCGGAGGATTGCAGCGCAAGTAACATGTCCGACGCCCGCCGGCTCAGAATATGCGTATCGCCGGAAAGCGGGTTATACACGACAAACTCGTCATTCCAGCAGCGGGCGTTTAATTTGCTGCCATTGATGATTTGCCACTGCATTGTAAGAAATCGATGGAGTGAGAAGGACTCAGGGACGCCGACGGGACAGCGGACGAGAAAGGTTGTGCCAGCGCCTCCGGCGGCAGATCATCCTTGCGTCTGCCGGAGATAATTTACGATCTGCGCGGCATCCCATTTAACTCCTGCAGTCGGCTCGAAGTAGCCTTTCGAACTCCACTCGGAGAACATGGACTGAATGCGTTGAACCGTCAGGAACGACGTCCATCCAGCCATGGCATTGAGGTATGCAGCAACGAGATGCATACCAAGATTATTCTTGTCGAATGCTTTATGCGAAAGAAGATCGAGCATCTTCACATCTGCATAAGGCGATCCGCGCGGGCAGGTGAACACGCTACTGAACTTGCAAGTCGTCCTGTTGGGAATGGGCCACTTGGAGTGATTCTTCCAGTATCCGGGAGACCGTCCCTTGCAGATCGGCGCAGGTCCGTGGGTGCTCAAATTACCGGATAAAAACCCGGATGGTGATTTGCAAACTTCGGTTCCCAACACTGGCCGACTGGCGAGCGTGATAAGCACTCCGGAAACGGCAACCCCCGACTTCCCGAAACGCCGCCGCGATGCATTGCTTGGTCCATGGGAAGCGACCGAATCTTTGATCAACTGTTCGTTGATGTGATTGTCATTTGGCCCATTGGTCATCATTTAAGGTTCCGTTCCACCATTAACGTTCAGACGCGCACAAACGGCGCTATATCCATATCTTAGCTACAAGCAAAAGATGTTCCACTTATTTCAACGAATCAACTCTTTAGCCAAGCTTTTGATTTCTCTCGCTTTATTAATCGAAAAATTTCATCTCATCAACAAAATCAGCTTTAATGTAAAGTTTATCGACAGCATTGAACTCCACCAATCCAGTCCTGACACCTTGCCAGCGCGAAAAGATGTCAATCGTCAACTTGCGTCACGCCGCCATATTCTAACGCGCTAATATTGATTCGTTAACAAAGATTAACATCTGAGCGGCACCATGCACCGATTCGAAGTTTCCGCGCAGCTTGTTGCATTTTGGACTATATTCTTCCGACCTTCACCCGACTCGGTCCATTTCAAGCGATCCCAAAACCATGAAAAACGTCCATCGCCGCCAATCCGTCCCACCAGCGCATCTCCTTGGCGGCATTAGTTCGCGTCGGGGCATATTTAAGTGGTTAGGCAAACTCACTCTGCTGGGCGCCGCTTGCAATCCGATATACATGTCACCGGCGAACGCCGACAATGCACCCAAGGCGATTGCACAGCTGAAGCCGTCGGTCGTCGCCATCGCCACCGTCCACAGAACCCGCGTACCGGCGATGAAATTCATCGGCACCGGGTTTGTCATCGGAGACGGCCAGACCGTCATTACCAATGCACACGTAGTACAGACCGTCGGTGTGACCGATTCCGGTGAAGTGCTGGGCATCGTCAATGGCAACAGCGGCTCGACCGATTTTCGTGAAGCAAAATTAATCAGCCATGACGCCGAGAGGGACCTGGCGCAATTGCGCATTGAAGGTCCGTCCCTTCCTCCGCTCAAGATCGGCAACTCGGACAATGCGCGCGAAGGCCAATCGCTTCTCTTCACCGGCTTTCCGCTCGGGATGGTTTTGGGATTCCACCACGTGACGCATCGCGCCATGATCTCGTCGATTACCCCAGTGGCGATACCGGCAGCCAGCTCCCGAAACCTGAATGCAAAAATGGTGAAGCAATTACGCGGAACACCCTACTACGTATTCCAGCTCGACGGAACCGCATACCCGGGGAACAGCGGAAGCCCGCTGTACGATCCGGAGACGGGCGAAGTTTTCGGCGTCATCAACAAGGTGTTCATCAAGGAGACCAAGGAAGCGGCGATATCGCAACCAAGCGGAATCACCTATGCGGTCCCGAGCAAGTACATTCTCGAACTGCTGGAACGAAAAAAGAACGATTGACTTATCGCATCCATAACCATGTGCGCCAGCTCGTTGCAATACGCATCCGCTTGCAGGCAGGCGGCAGCAGCGGATGCAAAAAAATGACTGCCTGTGCAAGCAGAGATGTTTAGCAAAACCAGGCGCAGATCACAGATGCGTGACGATTCGCTTAGAAAAAGCTTTCGGGAATAATCAGCACGTCACCCGGGCGCACCGGCATATTGGCCGATATATCGCCGCTTTTGATCAGATCATTCAAGCGCACCGAAATCTTTTGCTGCTTCCCGTCCACGGTCCGCACAATGTTGGCACGGTTACCGGCGGCGAACTCGGCGAGACCGCCAACTGCAATCAGCACGTCCATCAATGACATTCCCTGACGGTACGGCAGGGCTTGCGGCTTCGATGCCTGGCCTATGACGCGGATCTGTTCTGTGTACGGGCCGACGAAACTCGTTACCGTAACTGTCACAACCGGCTGCTGGATGTACTTGCTTAATATCTGCTCGATTTCCCGGGCCAGCTGCGTCGGCGTCTTGCCCATCGCAGGCAGATCTTCCACGAGCGGCATCGTTATCCGTCCATCAGGTCTGACGGGAATTGTTTGAGATACCTCCGGATTACGCCATACATTGATATTGACCGTGTCTCCGGGCCCCAGCAAATATTCGTGCTTTGGTTCAGCAGGTTTCGCCGCAATGTCGGAAATTTCGGAATTCGTCGCGCAAGCGCTCAACAGACATATCGAACAGACGGCTGCAAGACGCATCACCGCCTGCACTGCCTTTGATCTCTGACTTTTCACTTTCTTCACCCTTTAGTTATGAAACGCACTTCACAACCGGGAATGCGTTCGATTTGAAATTCTTGAAAGGCTCCCAAGCCATCGACGGTTCACCCGTAATGACGAAAGTTATTTTATAGGAAACATGTCGCCAAGAAATGAAAGTTTCGCTATACGCAGCATTTAAAACTGAAAACAAGAGGGAGCAGCGAAGGGCATTACCCTAGCGCAACATTTCCAAGCGTTGAATGGCTTGAAGATTTCCATGCAGAAACTAAATGTCGCATTTCATGAAGACTTACCTGACAAAAATATTCCGTATCTGAAAATACAGGTTAAATCTTTGCCAAACGACAAGAAGTTGCAGTATATATAGGTATAATTTCTGCCGATCAACGACAGATAGTTACTCTGGTAGCTACCGTTATGGAAGCAACCGGCCTACCGCATAGGGAGAAGCTCGAGGCATGGAACAACTGATCACCCAGGTACTTTCCGCCGTAAAGGGAATCTGGAAGTACCGCTGGTATTCATTGGCCGTCTCCTGGGTGGCCGCCATTGCGGGCTTCGCGGCTGTGTACATCATGCCCAACAATTACCAGGCTTCGGCCAGGGTTTTCGTCGATACGGAATCGATTCTGAAACCGCTACTGGCGGGAATGACCACGATTCCCGACCTCGAACAGCAAGTATCGATCATGAGCAAGACCTTGCTCAGCAGGCCGAATGTAGAGCGCGTCATGCGCATGGTCGATCTCGACATCAATGCCAAGTCAATCAAGGAGAAAGAGGCGACGATCACCAATCTGATGAACCAGATAAAGATCACCGGCACCTCCAGCAACGACATCTACAGCATCTCCTACAACAACGCTGATCCCCGCTTAGCAAAGAACGTCGTCCAATCGCTTCTCACCATCTTCATCGAAGGCAGCTTCGGTGACAAGATGCAGGGATCCGCCAATGCCGTACGTTTCATCGACGAGCAGATCAAGCAATACGAGGAAAAGCTGCTTGCGGCGGAAAGCGCCATCAAGGAGTTCAGATTGAAGCATGCCGCGCTGAGCGGGCGCGAAGGCGAATTCGGCGGCAAGCTTGTGCAACTGGAAGAACAATTAAACCAGGCTCGTCTTGAACTCAACGAGGCCGAGGAAGCGCGAAATTCCATCAAGCGGGAAATCGCAGGCGAGGAGCCGATCTTTGATGGCGGTGGCGGCACCGTGATCGCTGCGCCTGCCAATCCGGAGCTTGATGATCGGATCCAAACGCTCACCAAGACGCTCGACTCCCTGCGCCTTCAGTTTACCGAGCAGCATCCTGACGTTGTCGCCACCAAACGCCTCATCGCGCAGCTTGAAGCACGCAAGCTGCAGGAAGCGAAATCGAATGCTGCAACCAAGCCGATCGGCAAAAATTACAGTCCCGTCCTTCAGCAACTCAAGGTGGCCCTCTCGGACGCCGAAGCCAGAGTCGCATCGATGCGGGCACGTGTCGTCGAATACTCCGGCCGCGTCGCCCGCCTGAAGGCGCAGGCGAATGCAGTACCTGAGATAGAAGCCCAGTTCGCCCAGCTCAATCGCGATTACCAAGTCAACAAAAACAATTACGAAAAGCTTATCGCAAGCCGCGACGCAGCGAAGTTATCCGGGGACTTGAGCGCGACCAGCGAAATGATTTCCTTCCGGATTATCGATCCTCCCACGGTTCCTGCAAAACCGGCCGGTCCTAACCGCCCGCTCCTTTTCTCCGCCGCTTTTCTTGCCGCGATCGGAATGGGCATCGCCGTTGCCTTCGGCATGAGCCAGATTCGTCCGACGTTCTTGAGCCTTTCGCATCTACGAGAAGTGACGGGATTCCCTGTCCTTGGAAGTGTTTCCATGAACTGGACAGAACTGGAGAAAAAGCGCCGCAAAAGGAGCATGTATGCGTTCGTGGCGTCGTTCGTCGGCGTTCTGATTTTTTATGCAGGCGGGCTGGGATTACTGCTAGTGCGGGCTTGACGTCCGGTCGTTCCGGCATAAGCGATCTACCCGACGGCTGCGGTGCGCAATGACCGTTACGACATTCAACACTCGCCGGACCCTGCCCATGGCAGGGTTCAAAGATTCGATTCAGGAGGCAAAGTGAGCATTATCGAAAAAGCGGCCGGTAGACTGGCAAAGCCAACCGTCGGCGCGCCGGCACCCGAACCGGCAGCCGCACCGCCGGTGGATGTTCAGTCCCCGCCTCCTGCTCCAGTCGAGATTGCGGCTCCTGCCGCTCAAGGAAAGTCGCGCTCCAAGACGATTGAACTGAACCTGGCCAAATTGCAGGAAGCCGGAATGGTCACCCCGAACGCCGGAAGAAGCGCAATTGCGGAGGAGTTCAGGGCGATAAAACGTACCCTCATCACACAGGCACTGGAACGATCCGAAAAATCGGCCAAGCCGAACAACCTCATCATGGTGACCAGTTCCCTGCCGGGCGAAGGGAAGACCTTCTGCGCCATCAACCTGGCGATCAGCATTGCAATGGAACTGGACCACACGGTACTCCTGGTGGATGCAGACGTTGCCCGACCGTCGATCCTGCGCAATCTCGGTCTCGATCCGGAACCCGGAATTATGGATGTACTGCTTGGGAAAAAATTCGACGTCGCGGACGTCATGCTGAAAACGAATGTGGATACGTTGAGCATTCTTCCGGCAGGCAGCAGCCATCGCCATGCAACCGAATTGCTCGCAAGCCAGACGATGAGCAAGTTGCTCAATGAACTCGCGACGCGCTATTCCGATCGCATCGTAATCTTCGACTCACCGCCCTTGCTGTTGACGTCGGAAGCACGCGTACTCGCCCAGCAGATGGGACAGGTCGTCATGGTGGTCGAGGGCGAGATCACGACACAGAACGCGCTCAAGAATTCCCTCAGCCAGATTGCGGGATGCCAGAACATCAACCTGATTTACAACAAGGCCAAAGCGTTTCGAGGCGGCGACCAGTATGGCTATTACTATAGTTAAGCCGGTGTCGCATCATGGACGGCGTGCTCGTCGCAACAGACGTGCGCACAGTCGGACCGCCGGCGCCCCGGTTGCCCCCGTCGCCTTCATAATCAGGGCCGCAAGCATCGCAGCCCTCTCGTTCTCGTCCCCTGCCCTTGCGGCGGAATGGCGCATTGCCCCGACCCTCGAGCTGCGTCAAACCTTTACCGACAATGTGCGACTGGCTCCTGCGGGGGCGGAAAGATCGGACTCGATCACCGAGTTATCCCCGGGCTTTAGCGTCACGGGGACGGGTCCGGGCCTGAAGTTCAGGGGCAGGTACGCATTCCAGTACCTGCACTATGCGCGTGACGCCAAGGAGGACAGCAGTTTTCACAAGCTGGATGCAACAACCAACCTGGAACTTATCAAGAATCTGTTTGCGTTTGACGGCGCTGCCTCAATCGGCCAGCAAAACATCTCCCTCCTCGGCCCGCAGGCATTCGATAACTACGCAGTCACCGGCAACAGGACGACGGTCAGGACTGTCAGCGCGAGTCCTTATCTGCATCATCATTTCCGCGGGTTTGCGTCAACGGAATTGCGTTACACCCACACGGGCGTCGAAACCAGTTCCGAAACATTGTCGTCCAGCAGTACGGATGGACTACGTCTGACGGTGAGCAGCGATCCGGCATTCCGCAACCTCGGATGGGGGTTCAGTTACGACCATCAAAAAACCAGGCCAGCGGAAAACACGCCCGTGGATTCGACTGTAGCAACGGCCAGCCTTCGCTACATGGCCATTCCTCAGCTGTACCTCACCGCCACATTGGGCTATGACAAATACGACTACGCCGCCGCCTCCGGTGCGGCCGAACCGGAAGGCTCATTTTATTCAGCGGGATTTTCCTGGCGCCCTACAGAACGTACCAGTCTTGCAATCAGCGCCGGAGAGCGCTTCTACGGAAAAACCTATTCGCTGAGCTCCAGCGTCAGAAGCCGGGCGTCCCTGTGGAACCTGTCGTACGACGAATCCATCACGACATCGACATCGGAATTCACCCTGGCGGCGACAACCAGCACCGCCGAGTTTCTCAATCAATTGTTTCGGCCCAGCATTCCCGATGACGCGCTTCGTCAGCAAGCCGTGGAACGCTTCATCTTGAATACCGGACTGCAGCCCACGCTTTCGCGATCGGTCAACTACCTCAGCAATCAGTTCTTCCTGCAAAAGGCGTTACGTGCATCGGTTGCAATCACCGGCGCGAAAAACACCCTGATGTTCACTGCCTACAACCTGGACCGTCGTCCCCAGTCCGCCGGCGGCGCTGCGGTGCTTTTCCCAGGAACGCTGACGGGCGGGATCGGCGACACACGACAAACCGGCCTGAACGCGCTCTGGAATTGGCGCATCGGCACCCGGACCAACGCCACGTTGACTGCCGATTTCTCGAAATCCCGGCTGAATTCGACCGGAACCGATGACCGGACCAGGACTTACCGGATCGCGTTCGCACACCGCATACAACCGAGACTGGATGGCGTCATCGAGATGAAGCACACCGAGCAGAATTCGGACACATTTGCCAACAATTACCAAGAGAATGCAATCAGCGCATTCTTGTCGATGAAGTTCTAGCGGAGATACGCATTCGATGTATGAGTCCTATTACAACCTCAGTGCGAAACCTTTCCAGCTAAAGCCGGATCCGCGTTTCTTCTTCAGCAGCCGCAACCACAAGCGTGCAATGGCGTACCTGCAGTACGGCATATCGCAGGGCGAAGGTTTCATCGTGATCACCGGAGAAGTCGGCGCCGGCAAGACGACGCTGGTGCGCAATCTGTTTCGTGACCTTGATGCAGAAAAGATTGTCGCGGCGCAGATCGTCAATACGCATTTGTCGTCTGAAGATACCCTGAAGATGGTAGCCGCGGCATTCGGCGTCCCGTTCGCCGATGCGAGCAAAGCGGAGCTGCTGACCCGTATCGAACAGTTTCTGCGCAACTGCGACCGGCAGGGCAAGCGTGCGTTGCTGGTTGTGGACGAAGCACAAAACCTCGGTTCGCAGACCGTCGAAGAGCTGAGAATGCTGTCCAATTTCCAGACCAACGACAACTGCCTGCTGCAAACCTTCTTGCTGGGACAACCCGAGTTCCGCCATACCCTGCTCGGCGCCGACATGGTCCAGCTGCGGCAGCGCGTCATTGCGTCTTACCATCTCGGCCCGATGGACCCCGACGAATGCCGCACTTACATCGAACACCGGTTGCATACCGTCGGATGGCGGAACGATCCAAGCCTGCATGCCGATGTCTATACCCGCATTCATGCATTCACCGGCGGCATCCCGCGCAAGATCAACACCCTGTGCGACCGCCTGTTCCTGATGGGTTACCTGGAAGAGATTCATGCGTTCGACCTTTCCCATATCGAGACTGTCATCCAGGACATCGAACAAGAATTCGATCGCGGCAATGCGTCGCTTGACGACGCACCGATGCCCGTCAGCCTCGTGGTCCGCCCAGGCGATCCGCGGGAGGCCGGATTTGAGCATGTCGTCGAACGGCTCGGGAAAATAGAACGTGCCTTGCAGTCCATCGTCGATGCGCTGACCAAGCTGCTGTTTTCTCCAAAAATCAAAAAACCTCTGGAAGAAACGAATCCATGACCATGACTCCAGCCGATTCCGGCAACCGTCACAGCATCCTTTGCGTGGTCGGCGCACGTCCCAATTTCATGAAGATGGCGCCCATCATCGCGGCGCTGAAAAATCTCGCATCGAATCCGTCGGTGCAACTTCTGCACACCGGCCAGCATTACGACGTGGCGATGAACCACCAGTATTTCGAAGCGCTCGGCATTCCGGCCCCGGATATCAACCTGGATGTCGGATCCGCCAGTCATGCCGTGCAGACGGCGGAAGTCATGCGCCGGGTGGAGCCGGTAATGGACAGTCTCAAGCCATCAGCGGTGCTCGTGGTCGGGGACGTCAATTCGACCATCGCCTGCGCGCTCGTCGCCGCGAAAAAAGGGATTCCGGTCATCCACGTGGAAGCCGGACTGCGCAGTTTTGATCGCTCCATGCCGGAAGAAATCAATCGCGTCCTGACGGACCAGATCTCCGACCTGCTCTTCACGACCGAGCAAAGCGGTCGCGACAACCTGCTCCGTGAAGGCATCAATGAAGCGCGCATTCATTTTGTCGGCAACGTCATGATCGACACCTTGCTCGGCAATCTCGATCGCGCCATCCCGACGTCCCGCATCGTGAAGAGCGCCGACCGGCCGGCGTTCCTGGGAGACAGGAACGAGTATGCATTGATGACCTTGCACAGGCCGGCCAACGTCGATGATCCGGCCGTGCTGCGCACGTTGCTCGATACCACACTGACCGTAAGCCAGCGCCTTCCGGTGATTTTCCCGATGCATCCGCGCACGCGTTCGATGATCGAGAAGTTCGGCCTGAGCGAGATGCTGAACGTGCCGCAGGTATTGCTGCTGCCGCCGATGGGTTACCTGGAAATGCTCGGGCTGATGAAGGATGCGCGCGTGGTCCTCACCGATTCCGGCGGGATCCAGGAGGAAACCACGGCACTCGGTGTTCCATGCATCACGCTCCGGAACAATACCGAGCGTCCGATCACGGTGCAGGAAGGTACCAACACGATCGCCGGGACCGATGCGAAAGCCATCCTGCAGATATTCGACGATGTCATGCGGACCGGCGGCAAAGCGGGCCGTGCCCCGGAATTCTGGGATGGAAAAGCCGCGGTACGCATTGCGCAAACCATCGAACGGTGGATGGCGAACGATTTCAAGTCCTGAACGTTCAAGCCCTGGAAACCAGCATCACAACAAAAAGAAGGCAGACATGTCCGCAAAAACCATTCGCAATGCGATGACCATCGATGTGGAAGATTACTTCCAGGTCTCCGCGTTCGCATCGCACATCCCACGGGAAAGCTGGCCGCATCTCGCCTGCCGGGTCGAAGCCAATATCGACCGGATTCTGGCACTTCTCGATGCAGCCGGGATCAAGGCCACGTTCTTTACGCTTGGCTGGATTGCGGAGCGATACCCGGCGATGGTGCGGCGCATCGTCGGACAGGGGCATGAGCTGGCCAGCCATGGCTACGCACACCAGCGTGCATCGGACCAGACCGCCGAGGAATTTAGCGACGATGTCGGTCGCAGCAAGGCGCTGCTCGAAGATATCGGCGGACAGCAGGTGCAGGGTTATAGAGCGCCGAGTTTTTCCATCGGCAGCCGCAATCTCTGGGCTCTGGATGTATTGCTGAAGGCAGGCTACCGCTACAGTTCCAGCATTTACCCGATCAATCACGACCACTACGGCATGCCGGATGCGCCGAGGTTCGCGTTCTATCCGAACGGCAAGGACGGCCTGCTTGAATTGCCGATCACGACAGTGCGCCTGATGCAGAAGAATCTGCCTGCCGGCGGCGGCGGGTATTTCCGGTTCTTCCCATATGCAATGTCACGCTGGCTGATGCAGCAGGTGAACGAGCGGGACGGCCAATCGGCGATCTTCTATTTCCATCCCTGGGAGCTGGACCCGGAGCAGCCGCGGCAGAAAAACGTCGGCTTCAAGACACGCTTTCGCCACTACATCAACCTGGATCGGACGGAAACACGCCTGAAAGCGCTCACCCGCGACTTCCAGTGGGGGCGGATGGACCATGTTTTCCTGGGCAGGCAATGAGCACGGTCGCCGACGCGGTTTTGGCGCCGCACAGTGAAAGCCAGCGTTCCGCACTGGTCATCAAACTGATGCAGGCGGGCGACGAAGCACGCTGGGATCGTTTCGTTTTCGATTGTCCGGAAGCGACGTTCTTTCACCGGGCGGGCTGGAAAGCCGTCATCGAGCGCTCCTTCGGCCACAGAACCTGGTTTCTGTACGCGGAAACCGAGGGCAAAATTGAAGGCGTGTTGTGCCTGGCGGAGATCAGGAGCCGCCTGTTCGGCCATTCCCTGTCTTCCCTGCCCTTTTGCGTTTATGGCGGGATCGCCGCGCTCAACGACGCCGCGCGCAATGCGCTCGACATGCATGCACAGGAACTCGCCGCCAGCCTGAAGGTAGGTCATCTGGAATACCGGAACCAGGAACCACGGCACGAGGACTGGAAAAGCAAGGAACTTTACGTCACCTTTCGCAAGGAAATCCTGCCTGATCCCGAGCAGAACATGCTTGCCATCCCGAAGAAGCAACGCGCGATGGTCCGCAAGGGTATCAAGGCGGGGCTCCAATGCGAAATTGACGACAACGTCGACCGGTTGTTCACCGCTTATGCCACCAGCGTGCATCGGCTCGGCACGCCGGTGTTTTCAAAAAAATACTTCCATACGCTGAAAGATGTTTTCGGCGACGACTGCGAGATCCAAACCATTACCAACCAGGGGCGCATTGTCAGCAGCGTCCTGAGCTTCTACTTCCGCGACCAGGTGCTGCCCTATTATGGCGGCGGCATGGACGAGGCGCGCGCGGTCGCCGGCAACGATTTCATGTACTGGGAACTGATGCGGCGTGCCTGCGAAAAAGGTTACACGGTCTTCGATTTCGGACGCAGCAAGTTAGGCACCGGGGCCTTCGATTTCAAAAAGAACTGGGGATTCGCGCCGCAAGCGCTTCACTATGAATACCAGTTGCACCGCTCGACGGAAATGCCGGACAACAATCCACTGAATCCCAAATTCCGGTTATTCGTCAAGATGTGGCAATTCCTGCCGATGCCGGTCGCAACGGCGCTTGGGCCGCATATCGTAAAGAACTTGGGGTGATCGGGTGGAACATCTCCTATTCCTTGGACACCGCATTCCCTACCCGCCGAACAAGGGCGACAAGATACGTTCGTATCATCTGCTCAAGCACCTGGCGGAACGCTATCACGTGCATCTGGGCACCTTCGTGGACGATCCCGATGACTGGCAGCACGTGGAACGGGTCAAGGCATATTGTGGAGAAACGCATTTCGCCGATCTGAATCCGCGTACCGCAAAAGTGCGCAGCCTTGGCGCACTTGCCGGCAACCGCGCGCTCAGCATCGACTACTACCGCGACACCACACTCCAGGCGTGGGTAGACCAGGTGACGCGCAGGCACGACATCAGGCGGGTACTGGTGTTTTCGTCCGCGATGGCCCAATACGCGATGCACCTGCGCGACGTACGGCGGGTTATCGACTTCGTCGATATCGACTCCGACAAATGGCGCCAGTATGCCGAGAACAAGCGTTGGCCCATGAGCTGGCTTTATGGCCGCGAAGCCCGGCAGCTGTTGCACTATGAGCAGCATGTCGCACGGGAATTCGATGCGTCGCTGTTCGTGTCGCAACCGGAAGCGGACCTGTTCAAGCGCCTCGCGCCGGCCGTCCGGGAGAAAGTGGGATTCTTCAGCAACGGTGTGGATACCGACTATTTCGCACCGGCACACCAATTCGACAATCCGTACACGCAGGACCATGACGTCATGACCTTCACAGGCGCGATGGATTACTGGCCGAATATCGATGCGGCGCAATGGTTTGCCAACGAGATTTTTCCGTCGATCCGGCAAGCACACCCCGCAGCGCATTTCTACATCGTCGGCGCGCGCCCCACTGCGGCGGTAACGGCGCTCGCCGAGATGCCCGGCGTGCATGTGACTGGAACGGTACCCGATGTGCGCCCCTATCTTGCACATGCCAAATTGACGGTTGCGCCGCTGCGGATCGCGCGCGGCATCCAGAACAAGGTGCTCGAAGCCATGGCGATGGCAAAGCCGGTGGTGGTATCGGCCCAGGCGCTCGAAGGCATCGACGCACTGCCCGGGCGGGAGCTGCTTCTTGCGGAAGACGCGCAGGCATTCGCCGCAAAGACGATAGGGCAATTGAAAACGCCGGACGGGAACATCGGCTTTCACGCCCGGGAGAAAGTGGTCGCGCTGTATGGCTGGACAAGCAATCTATCGCGCGTCGATGCACTGCTGGACCCGGCGCCGGCGGCCTCTCCCAAGCCGCTTGCCGCCCTGCCCTAGACCGCCGGACACGATAAACCCGACACCGACACCATGCTCGCGACCACCATAAAAACCGATTCATCCGACCTCCTGAAAGTCTGCGCCGTCACGGCTGCAGTACTGGCGGCGGTGATGATCTATTTCGCCACCGCACGGTCCATCGTCGGCATCTGGAACAGTTCGGACACCTTCGCCCACGGCTATATCATCCTGCCGATCTCGCTCTGGCTGATCTGGAAACGCAGGGACAGCCTGCCGATCGAGGCGGCCGCGCCGTACTGGCCCGCACTGGGGCTGATCGCCGCATGCGGATTCGGATGGCTACTCGCAGATCTGGGGGCGGTCCAGGTCGTACAGCAATATGCCTTCGTCGCCATGATCCCGCTGATGGTACTTGCGGTGCTCGGGCCGACCGTTTCACGCGCCATGGCCTTTCCGCTCCTGTTTCTCCTGCTCGCCGTGCCGTTCGGCGATGCCTTCATTGATCCGCTGATCGAATTCACCGCCGACTTCACCGTTGCCGCCGTCCAGCTCACCGGCATTCCGGTCCTGCGCAATGGTACGCATTTCGAACTTCCCACCGGCAACTGGTCCGTGGTGGAAGCCTGCAGTGGGGTCCGCTACCTGATTTCGTCGATCACTCTTGGCAGCCTGTACGCCTACCTGACCTACCGGTCACGCGTGCGCCAGGCGGTTTTCATCCTGCTATCCATCGTCGTGCCCATCCTCGCGAACGGCTTGCGCGCCTACATGATCGTCATGATCGGGCATTACAGCGGCATGACCTTGGCGGTCGGCGTGGATCATCTTGTGTACGGATGGCTGTTTTTCGGCATCGTCATGTTCCTGATGTTCGGGATCGGCAGCTTGTGGCGGGAAGACCGCGACGAACCAGCGCCGTCACCGATGCAACTGACCACAACCCGGCGGGACCGCATCATGTCCGGAAAACAGTTTTTCGGCGCCGCTCTTGCGTGTGCCGCCTGTGCGGCCATCTGGCCTGCATATGCGCACTACCTCGATCGGACCGGACAGGACACCGCCCTCCCGGCGCTCAACGACTTCAACGGCACCTGGAAGAAAACGGACGCCTTCACCCAATGGAAACCGCGTTTTTCCAATCCCAGCACAGCCTTGTATCGATACTACGAACAAGACACCCGGAAGGTCGGGCTCGCGATGCTTTATTACCGCGATTCCGGAGACGACGCGAAGTTGATCAGCTCCATCAACAGGCTGGTGGAGGAAAAGGATGCGGCATTCAGGCAGGTGGCCGGCGGTACGCGCGAAGAAAATATCGCCGGAAGGGCCATGACCCTGCGTGAGGCTGCCATCGACAGCGCAACCGGCAAGATATTGGTATGGCATTGGTACTGGATCGACGGAACGGCGACCGCCAGCAACTATGCGGGGAAACTCATCCAGGCAAAAGCAAAGCTGCTGATGCGCGGGAACGATGGCGCTGCCGTCATGGTGTTCGCACCCTATGAATCGAACCCCGATGAAGCCCGCAGTACCTTGCGCGGTTATTTGGCGGCCAACCTGCCGGCCATCGAATCCACCCTGGCGACGCCTTCCGGCCAGATCACGGCGTCGGTGAAATGATCACGCCGCCCCTCATCGCCCACCTGATCTACCGGCTGGACTTCGGCGGGCTGGAAACAATGCTGGTCGAACGCATCAACCGCATGCCGGCGGAGCGATACCGGCATGCGATCATCTGCCTCACCGATTACACCGATTTCCACAAAAAAATTACCAAGCCGGGCGTCGGACTCCACGCGCTGCACAAGACACCGGGTCTGAGCCTGGATACCCACCGAAAACTGTGGCGACTGTTGCGTGAACTGAAGCCCGATATTGTGCATACGTATAATCTCGCAGCCGTGGAATATGGCGCGACGGCCGCGCTTGCCGGCGTACCGGTCCGGATCAGCGGATCGCATGGCAGGGATGCGAGCGATCCGGAAGGAACAAACCGGAAGCATAATTTCCTGCGCAAGGCGCTGGTGCCGTTCTACGATTGCTGCTATTCAAATTCCGGCGACCTCGCCACGTGGAACAGAAACATCATCGGCATTCCCGAAGCGAAAAGCAGGTTGCTTCACAACGGGATCGATACCAGCAAGTACAAACCGGGTCCCGCCTCTTCCGGGGCCGAGTATGGCGATATTCCGCCAGGCAGTTTCGTCATCGGCACCGTCGGACGCGTGCAGGATGTGAAGGATCATGCTGGACTGGTCGATGCATTCATCATGCTCCGCGAATTATTGCCGGAAGACCGTGACCGTTTGCGCCTCGCCATCGTCGGCGATGGCCCGTCGATGCCGGCGCTGCGGGAAAAAGTGGCAGCCGCGGGTATTGCGAACAAGGTCTGGCTGCCTGGAGCCAGGATGGACGTGGCGCAGGTCCTCCGCAGCTTTTCCGTATTCGTGCTGTCATCCATCGCGGAAGGCACGCCGGGCTCGGCTCTCGAAGCGATGGCGACCGAACTGCCGGTGGTCGGAACGCGCGTGGGCGGCATTCCGGAAGTGGTGCAGGAAAACGTCACCGGACAGATCGTTCCGTCGCGTGATCCGCAAGCGCTTGCGCAAGCGATCGCCACCTATGTCAGGCAGCCCGAGCTTGCCGCGCGCCACGGCGCCGCCGGACTGGAGCGGGTGACCCAGCGTTACAGCATGGCGAGCATGCTTAGCCAGTATCTGGAAATGTACGATTCACTATTTGAACGCAAAATCAAAGTCAGGGAGCTCAGTAAATCATGTGCGGAATAGTCGGTATTGTCGATACCCGGAGCAAGCGGGACATCGACCGCTCGCTCCTTCATACGATGAACGAGTCCCAGCACCATAGGGGGCCGGATGAAGGCGGATTGCACACGGAGCCGGGCGTGGGACTGGGACACCGGCGGCTATCGATCATCGACCTGTCCTCCGGCCAGCAGCCGCTGTTCAATGAAGACCACAGCGTTGTCGTCGTCTATAACGGCGAAATCTACAACTACGTCGAACTGATGGCGGAACTGGTCGAACTCGGTCATACCTTCCGCACCCATTGCGACACGGAAGTGATCGTACATGCATGGGAACAATGGGGTGAGGCATGCGTCGATAGCTTTCGCGGGATGTTCGGATTTGCGCTCTGGGATCGCAACAAGGAAACGCTTTTTCTTGCTCGCGACCGGCTGGGCGTGAAGCCGCTTTTCTACTCCATGCTGCCGGATGGGATGTTCATTTTCGGATCGGAGCTGAAATCGCTTCTCGCCTATCCGGGAATGCAGCGAGATATCGATCCCCGTGCGGTCGAAGATTATTTTGCCTTCGGCTATGTGCCGGAGCCAAAAACGATCTACAAGAATGCGTTCAAGCTGCCGCCGGGTCATACGCTAACCATCCGGTTCGGCCAGCCGCTGCCGCAATCGAAGCAGTTCTGGGACGTTCCGTTCGCACCGCATGCCCCGATGTCCGAGCAGGATGCCGGCGCGGAACTGATCGAGCGGCTGCGGGAGGCGGTTCGGATTCGACTGGTTGCCGAGGTACCGCTGGGCGCCTTTCTTTCCGGTGGCGTCGATTCGAGCGCCGTGGTGGCAATGATGTCCGGACTGATGAACGAGCCGGTCAACACCTGCTCGATTTCCTTCAACGACCCGGCTTTCGACGAATCCAAATACGCTTCCCAGGTGGCAGCGCAGTACAAGACCCGCCATCACACGGACATGGTCGACAAGGATGATTATTCCCTGCTCGATACGCTGGCTGAGCTGTACGACGAGCCGTATGCCGACAGTTCGGCGATCCCGACCTACCGCGTGTGCCAGCTGGCGAAAAAACGGGTGACGGTTGCGCTGTCCGGAGACGGCGGCGACGAAAACCTTGCCGGCTACCGCCGCTACAAATATGCGATGGCGGAAGACCGTGTACGTTCGACGATGCCTGCCGGATTCCGCAAGCCGGTATTCGGCATGCTGGGCAGGTATTACCCAAAGGCGGATTGGGCACCACGGGTATTCCGGGCGAAAACCACGTTCGAGGCACTGTCACGGGACCTGGTCGAGGGCTATTTCCACGGCGTCTCGATCATGCCCGACCGGGTAAGGGAACAACTGTTTAGCGCCAAATTCCGTTCGGACCTGCAGGGTTACCGCGCAATCGACGTCATGCGCGGCCATGCCGCGGCGTCCCCCACGGATGACCCCCTGTCGATGATCCAGTACCTCGACATGAAAACCTATCTCCCGGGCGACATCCTGACCAAGGTGGACCGCGCCAGCATGGCGCATGCGCTTGAAGTACGGGTTCCCCTGCTGGACCATAAGCTGGTTGAATGGATTTCCGGGCTGCCCTCATCCATCAAGCTGAAAGGCAGCCAGGGAAAGTACATCTTCAAGAAAAGCCTTGAAGCGCATCTGCCGGACGACATTCTTTACCGCGACAAGATGGGATTTGCCGTTCCGATTGGGAACTGGTTCCGCGGTCCCTTGCGCCAGCGCGTGCGGGATGCGTTGCTCGGACCGACGCTGGCGGAAACCGGTATTTTCGATACCGCCTTTCTCAGGGAAATGGTGGAACAGCACGAGTCCGGCCGGCGGGATTACAGCGCGCCCCTCTGGACCTTGCTGATGTTCGAGGCCTTCCTCCGCAAGGAGCTTCACGGCGATGGCGCTGAAGCGGCACGCACACAGCGCGCATTCGAACGGCCGCTAGAAGTGATCTGAATCCATGCGCGTACTTCACATTCTCGACCATTCGATCCCGCTGCACAGCGGATACACATTCCGGACCCTGTCCATCCTGCAGGAGCAGCGCCAGCTCGGATGGGAGACGCATCACATCACGTCCGCGAAACAGGGCAAGAACGAGAGCGGCATGGAATCGGTCGATGGCTGGAACTTCCACCGGACCGCCCCGACCCGATCGCCGCTCGGAAAAATGCCCTTGCTCGACCAGCTTTCCGTGATCAGCGGTTTGACATCACGCTTGAAGGAAGTCGCAGCCGAGGTGAAGCCGGACATACTGCACGCCCACTCCCCCGCCCTCAACGCCATCGCGGCGCTGCGTGTCGGACAAAGCCTGCGCATCCCGGTACTCTATGAGGTGCGCGCCTTCTGGGAAGATGCGGCCGTTGATCATGGCACCAGCACCGAATGGGGCATGCGATATCGTCTTACCCGCGCAATGGAGACGCATGCATTGCGGCGCGCCGATGCGATCACCACCATCTGCGAAGGCCTGCGCAGCGAAATCGTCACCCGCGGCATCGGGTCCGACAAGATCACCGTGATCCCGAACGCAGTGGACACATCCAATTTCAGCACCGGCGGCACTCCGGATCCTGCACTGGCAGCCGAAACCGGACTGGCCGGCAAAGTCGTGCTGGGCTTTATCGGATCATTCTATGCCTATGAGGGCCTGCCGATCCTGCTTCGGGCCTTGCCGCAGATCCTCGACGCCAATCCGCATGTGCGGGTCCTGCTGGTTGGCGGCGGCCCGCAGGAAGCCGAACTGAAAAGCCTGGCGCAGACGCTCGGCATCCAGGACAAGGTGGTTTTTACCGGACGTGTTCCGCACAGCGAGGTGCAGCGCTATTACAACCTGGTGGACGTGCTGGTCTATCCGCGGATCAAGATGCGGCTGACCGATCTCGTCACGCCCCTCAAGCCGCTCGAAGCCATGGCACAAGGCCGCCTTCTCGCCGCCTCGGACGTCGGCGGCCACCGCGAACTGATTACCGATGGTGTGACGGGCTGCCTTTTCGAGGCCGGCAGTCCGGATGCATTGGCAAGTAAAGTGCTGGAACTGCTCGCGAAACCCGAGCGATGGCCTGTTCTTCGTCAGGCGGCACGGCAATTTGTCGAAACCGAGCGCAACTGGGGCGCCAGCGTCCGCCGATACCAGCCTGTGTATGACGGCTTACTCAAGATCAGGCGGAAATGAAGCTTCTTACCTTTACCACGCTGTTCCCCAACACCGCATCACCGAACCAGGCTATATTCGTCGAGACGCGGCTACGGCACCTGGTTGCCAGCGGCGAAGTGGAATCGCGCGTCGTTGCGCCGGTGCCCTGGTTTCCGTTCGACCATGCCGGCTTCGGCCGATATGCGAAGTTCGCGCGTCCGCCGCGGGAGGAAGTCCGCTTCGGCATTCATGTACGCCATCCACGGTATCCGCTTATCCCGAAGGTCGGCATGACCAGCGCGCCTTTCTTCATGGCCGCCGCAGCAAAGCAAACGATCGCGCGCATCATCGATGAGGGCTACGATTTCGATGCCATCGACGCACACTACTTTTACCCCGACGGCGTGGCTGCGGTCATGCTGGGCAAGTACTTCAACAAGCCGGTCGTCATCACCGCGCGCGGCTCCGACATATCCCTGATTCCACGCCATCACCTACCGCGCCGGATGATTGTATGGGCGGCACAGAACGCTGACGCCATCATCACCGTCTGCAATGCCTTGAAAGACGAACTGATGGCGCTCGGCGTGGCTGGCGACCGGATTACACCGCTTCGCAACGGTGTGGACCTGGCGATGTTCCGCCCTCTTGACAAGGAGGAGCAGCGCAGGGAACTTGGCTTGCAAGGCTTCACCCTGATTTCGGTCGGACACCTGGTACCGGTCAAAGGACACGAGCTGATTGTCGGCGCCCTCCCCTTGCTGCCGGACGTTCGCCTGCTTCTTGCCGGCAGCGGACCGGAACAGAGCAGGCTTGAAGGACTTGCCCGCCACCTCGGTGTACAGGACCGGGTAACGTTTCTCGGCGCAATCCCGCATGCGGACCTGAATAAACATTACGCAGCCGCCGACGCCAGCGTGCTCGCGTCCAGTCGGGAAGGCTGGGCAAACGTCTTGCTCGAGTCCATGGCCTGCGGCACACCGGTCGTGGCGAGCAATGTCTGGGGTACCCCTGAAGTCGTCGCATCGCCGGACGCCGGCATACTTATGGCGGAGCGTTCTCCCGAAGGTGTGGCACAGGCGGTCAATGCATTGCGCAACGCCTATCCCGACCGGATGGCGACACGGCGATATGCGGAAAAATTTAGTTGGGACGACACGACGAAGGGACAGATTGTGCTGTTCAAACGGGTAGTGAATGCGCGATCGGGCTTGGCCAGCGCGTAGCCAAAGGCTTACCGGTTTGTGTCAGCGGCATGCACAAATCAAACCTGCGTCATTATTGATCGAGCTTGCGATCAAGGCCTCGGCGTCCCCTGCGTAGTGCAGTTGAAATCGCGATAAACGGAAAATAGGCAAAGGTCCGCAGATCGACATGCATTTGTTTAAGTAAAACGTCTTTATGCAGGGGTTTGCGGTGCGCGATACGGTGTAGGACATCTGCGACGAAACTCCTTCGTAGCGCCTGGACAGCCTGCTTAGTGCTTCGAGCCTGTTCATGCGAGAGCCGAAACAGTTTGTTCAGTGCTTTCTTGAATTTCATCTCGTGATGCAGCCGAATGAGGGATTTTTCCGTTCCCCAGCCGGAACCAGAGAAGATATTTACACCCGGCCCACACCTGCATTCGCATAAAGAAGAAAAAGAAATTCTTTCGGTAAGTCGGGAAATCTCCAGCCAAAAAAGATAATCTTCGCCTGCATATACAAACTCTTCCCGGAAACGTAAAGACGGAAATTTTCGATATCGATAGACCACCGTTGGCGTACCGATAATGTTACCCATCAAAATCTGGTTAAACATGTCGCCGGAGTAACTGTGCAGCACATCCGAATCGCCGATGCGCGGATGCAGCGCCACGTCGATTCTTCCGGCACGGTTGAAAGCACTGACGGTCTGATTCAGCTGAAAGTGATCGGAAAAGTAAAAGTCGAAGCCGGCATCCAGTGCCTTCAACGCGTTGGAAAGATGATCTTCCACCCACTCATCGTCGGAATCGAGAAACGCCACATATTCGACGTCCGTATCGATGCTATCGAGCCCGCGATTGCGTGCTGCGGCGGGGCCGGCGTTCGGCTGTTCAATGATGACGATCCTGCCGGGATTGGACTCGATCAGCGCCTCCAGTTCCTTCCGAGCCGGTATGGGCGATGCATCATCCACAATATAGATCCGAAGATGCTCTATGCCGGTCTGCCCAAGGGCCGATCGAACAGCTTTTAACAGGATACCTTCCGTCTTTTGGTAGAAAGGAATAACCACCGCAATCTTGTGTGTCATTTTCCACCCCATCAAATCAATCAAATCACCTGCGTAGAGGAACTATCACGTAGACCAGTTCGCTCGAACAAGCACCGTACGATAAGCGAAGTCTGCCGGCAAGCAATAACAACGATGTCCGCCCAAATGCTCTGCAAGTCTTGAAGGCTGCATGCAGTCAAGGAATCGGCATGCGACGGCTCCAGCCAAATAAATATCGTGACAGTCAAATCAGGAAGGCCTCACCGTAAAGGCCTCGCATGCACCAACAAAGTTACTCATGCAGCGCGACCTGAATGACGACGACGACCTGGCACCAAAACGCACGGCGACCTTCAATTACCGAGTGACGATTTCCAGGTAACGCCGGTAAGCATGGACCCAATCAAATTTTTCCCTCACATGTCGCTGCAAGCTTCGAGACAGCCGTTCATGCTCACCCCGGTCACGCAGCAAGAATGCAATTCTGGTAGCCAGCGCATCAGGATCGTCCGGCTCGACAAGAGAGCCATTCTCGCCATCCTGCAGAATCTCGGGTACGCCGCCTACCGCCGAAGCCACTACGGGAATATTGAAGATTCCCGCTTCCAGCACGACAATGCCAAAAGGCTCCACCCGCGAAGGAAGGGCGAATATTGTTGCCCTTTCCAGAATCGCCGTTACTTTCCTGTGTTCCAGATCCTTGATCATCACGACTTTGCTGGAGATCCCAAGCTCTTCCGCAAGGCTTCGCAGTGGCACTTCGGTTTCGCCCGAGCGCCCGATCAATACCAGCCGCATATCAGGAAAATCCGTATGAATACGGTGAAATGCACGTATCAGCACGTCCTGCCCTTTTTTCGGCTCGAACGTCGCAATATTCAGGATAAATGGCTTGCCGGCGACCATGGCATCGACGTCGACACTGCGGTCTACCTCGGCAACGATCTTGCTGATATCAACACCGTTGTGAACCACATGAACTTTTGATGCAATCTGGGGCATAAAAGCGGATACCGCACCAGCGAGACTGTTCGAGCAGGTAACGATTGCATCCGATGAACGCAACAACAACCTCCAGCAAATCCGTTCCCATCCGCGTGAACGTCCGGCATTCGCTATATCCGCGCCATGGAAGGAAAGGACAAGCTTGCCCTTATAAAGGCCAAGAAGCTTGAGCAATGAAAAATTGAGGCAATCAAGTGTCGGGTAATGCGGGTTCAGGATACCGATCTTTTTGTACAGCAAAAATCGCCGCAGCGACAAGAGCCTGGAGGGGGCAGTCAGTACGAAGAGTAAAAACGTTCGGATCAGCTGATCATGACTGGCAGGAGCGCGCAGGCGATAGTGCGCCGTATCGAATCCGTCCTCGTCGTTCATTGTCAGCACACGGCTGCGCCAATCGGCGACGAGCAGAAAAGGCCGAAATACGCCATAGCCGTCTACCTGTCGATACAAGTTGGCAGCGACCTGATTTACCCCCCCTGGATGCGCAATCGACCAGGGCAGCACGAACAGGTAGCCAGGCTGTTGATCGTCCCGGCTCACGTCCGCATTTCCGTAGCAAGTAGCAACACAATGCTCCCAACGAACTGCGAAGGCCTGATATTCGAATGCGCGTATTCTTTGCTGCGCATCACCGATGCGGCCCTGACGATGTGAAATGGTTATTGATGAACACAAAATCGAGTTCCACCAATCGAAGCGACACATCGCTGGTAACCGGGAACATGCCGGACAGGGCAAATCCCAGTTCATTCATTTCTTGTATTGTTTCGTTGTAGGTAGGCATGCCATGGTAGATCGGCCTGATAGATGCCTCGGACTGCAAGCCTCGTATTCCGGCGATCGACTTGCGCGCACCTTTTATGACTTCGAGATCGAATCCTTGCGTGTCAAGCTTCAGGTAGACACCCTGCCGACTGCAGTCGATGCCCTCGTCAGCAAGGACGTCATCCAGTGTACGTATCGCGACCTTTTCCACATGGGAGATTGAATTGTCGTTCCAGAAGCCGGCAACAACGTCGGTTCGAGGCGCCAGAAACGAGTTCAATCCAGGGGACTGGGTAACATTGATTTCCGCCGTGCCAGGCGCACTTCCTAGCGCGTATGGATGAATCTTCCATGCGGTGTCGTCGATCGATTTCTGCTTCAACCCTTGCGCATAGCTGCTTACCGGCTCGAATGAATGTATCTGCCCGCGAAACCCCACGTCGTTTCGTACCAGATCATGAAACTGCCCCTTGTTCGCGCCCACATCGATAACGGTATCGATTCCATACTGAGCAAACAACCGTCGCAAATGATCGACCAAAGGTCGTTCGGCCATCTTCCAGAAAGGAATGATTTCGTACCCGCGCTTCGTCGCCATTTCAGTGACGGATTTCCCTAACATCTTTCGCAAAGACATTCTCACCCCCTGGACATTGACTGCGACTATTACACCCGTGCTAACGGGGCATGGCTTTTCAGACGCTCACGAGACGAAGTGATATCCCGTATTTCCGCAAAATCGCCTCGGCTTTAAGAAAGCACACTTTCTCCGGTCCGCTCGGTTGGGCCGCGAACCGCCATAAAAAATACAGCACGACGGCATAAACCAACGCGCCGGCGACTGTACAAAGCAGCAAGCCTATTAAGCTTACCTTTCCGTCCAGATCCAGATTCAGTTTGAGCATCCAGACCGCGAACGCCATCGCGGCAGAAGCAATCGCGGGTCTAAGCAGTTTGCGAAAAAAATCCAAAGCCCCCAGTTCCAGATGCTTTGCGATAAGAAGCTGGTTCACCGGGATCATGATCAATACGGTGATAAGCAATGCCCATGCGGCGCCAAGCGCACCCCAATACCGAATTCCGGTATACATCAAAACGGCAGACAACAGGAACTGCAGGCAAGCGGTAAGCGTAATCATCCGATTCTGTCGCAACGCCATGTAGACGTAGCCGATATTTGTCTGCAGTGCCTGAATAACGCCATACACCGCCAACACCTGGATAAGTGGAATCGCGGCATGCCATTTCGGCCCGAGAACCACCGGCACCATCAAATCTGCAATTGCGAAAACCCCTACCCCAGCCGGCAGCGCAAACAACGCGATCATTGAGATCACATTCAAAAAGCTCGCGCGCAATTCTGCCGGTTTCGAGGCTACGCGGGAATACCCCGGGAAAGCGGCACGATTGATTGGCGCAACCAGTTCGGTTGTCGGCAAGGTGGAAATCTCGTTTGAGATGGCGTATATGCCGAGCGCCTGCGGCCCTTCCATCCGGCCGATCACGAACTCTGGTGTTCGCGCGTTCAGGAAATGCACGATGTTATTGATCATCAGCCATTTCGAACTATGGAAGAGCTCCAGCTTCGCTGCCAACGAGAAACGCGGACGATAATCGCTCACAGTGTAGGACAGCACCAGCGAAATCAGGGTCCCGGCAAGCTGGCCGATCACAAGCGCCCAATAATTCTTGAGGGTGAAGGCAAGTGGAAGTGTTACGAGCAAGCTCGCCATGCGCTTGCCGAGCAAGAATTTGAATTCGCGGTCAAAGCGCATTTCACGCCGAAAGATTACAGGCCCGATATTCGCAAAACCCTGGACTGCGAAGCCGGCGGCAAGCAGGTAGATCACCAGCTCAAGGCGCGACTCACGATAAAACTCGGCAGCAAATGGGGCAGCAGCTGCAAGAAGTACGCCGCACACGCAGGCGAAGATAACGTTGAAGGTCCAAGCCGTATTGAAGTCATCCCGTCCTGCATTGGGATTCTGGATCAACGAGACATCGAAACTGAAGGAGAAAAGAAGCTGGAGGGCACCCACCAGGAGCATCGCCATCGCCACCAGTCCGAAATCCTCCGGAACGAGAAGGCGCGCGAGCACGATGGTGCTGACTAATCCGAGGCCCCGGTCGATAAGCTTGAACGACACCATCCATGCGGCGCCCTTCGCAATTTTTTTATCAATCTCGTTCAAGGCTTTCGCTGTCTTTCATTTGGACCGGGGCCGGATTCGTCCGCTGAGTTGTTCCATCATAATGCTGCCAAACGCCGCAGGAATTACCAGAAGAATAACAGGATCGATACAAATTATGTCAGCCAAAATACGTAGTTGAAGTGTCTTCCGATGGACGATGCGATGCATCAGGTCGCGGACAATACTGCCGCGGATCCGGCGAATTCGTTTTGCGTTGGCAGCCTTGCGCATCCCGGCAAGCTTGTAAATCGAACCGACCGCGGTCCACAACTTCAATTCATTGCGAAGCCGGTCGAGTGACCGGTCGGTATTCCATCCCGCACCCGCAAAGATATTGACACCGAGTCCGCAATTGCAATCGATGGCAGGCGAAAAGACGGCACGTCCTCCAGACGCAAAAAAATCCAGCCAAAAAAGGTAGTCTTGTCCGTTGAAGAATTCGGTTCGAAAGCGCAAGCGGCGATGTGTGCGGTAGCGATAGACGACGTTGGAGGTACCGATTACATTGCCCCGCACGAGGATCTGGTCTGCCATGTCACCGTTGTACTCGTACAGATCTTCGGTTGAGGACAACTTTCTATGCTCGTTCAGCGGAATCTTGCCGGCTCTCGCGAACGCGCTTTTTTCCTTGAAGTCAGAAAAATAGAAATCCGAGAAGTAGAAATCGTAACCTTGATCCAGCGCTGCAACTGCGCGGTCGAGATGTCCCGCAAACCACTCGTCATCCGAATCGAGAAAGGCGACATACTCCGTATCCGCTGGCAAGCTGTCCAACCCGCGGTTCCTGGCGGCGCCAGGCCCGGCATTCGGCTGTTCGATGATTGTGATGCGCGGTTCCTTCCTGTCGATATACGACTTGAGTTCGTCTTTCGCACATACAGGCGAACCATCGCTGACAATAACTACATGAAAATCCACGAAGGACTGTGCGAACACTGATTGAACCGCCCGAAGAAGAATGCCCTTCTCCCGTTGAAAGAACGGGATAACAACTGCTACCTTTGCCATGCCGTGACCACTCCACGATGTTAGTTTTTCCGGATTCCTCCCTTGTATCGATAAACAGCCGGTATTGATTACACAAGGCTTAACGGCGCACGGCTTTTATCTTCAGGATGGCGGGTGGCATTCTAATATTTTCGACAACAAAAGGCATCGCTAAGATTAAATATTTAACAATATCGATCACTTGACATTGTTTCATTATGCAGGTCGGAACAAACACTCAAACCAGCTTTTGTTGTGCAACGACGCCGAAGCGGACGGGTCTTGATGATGTTTGACGATCTTCTCTTTGCCAAATGACTAACACATGCCTGGTTGTAATATACTTGGCCCGCATAGCAGAGCGGATGAGGATGTCGCTGCCATTTCCCGCATTCCCCCGCATGTCCCGATCCCCGACCACGCTCCGTCCCGGCCAATGAGAGATCTCGCCGTTACCCTTATCGTATTTGGCTCGCTGCCCTTCATCTTGAAGAGGCCTTATATCGGCATTCTGATGTGGGTGTGGATCAGCGTGATGAATCCGCACAGGGAAAGCTGGGGCTTCGCGACCACTTTCCCCTTTGCGGCGGTCATCGCCGCAACCACGCTGTTAAGCCTGGTGCTGACCAAGGACCGAAAAGACTTCCCAGTCACCCCCGTCACCCTGGTGCTGATCGGGTTCATCATCTGGATGAACGTTTCCACCGTCTTCGCAATTCACCCCGACCAGGTTTACGGCAACTGGAACAGAGTCATCAAGATCATGCTGATGACGATCGTGACCCTAATGCTAATAAAGACGAGGCGGCACATCGAGTTGTTCATCGCCGTTCTGGTGTTTTCACTAGGCTTTTTCGGCGTCAAAGGCGGAATTTTCACTGTCATGAGTGGCGGGCAATTTCGAGTATGGGGCCCGGCCGACACGTTCATCGGCGGCAACAACGAGATCGCGCTTGCGCTGATCATGGTGATCCCGTTGATGCATTACCTGCAGATCATGACGGATAAAAAATGGATCCGCCACGGACTAACCGTCGCCATGTTGCTGTGCGCGTTCGCGGCGCTTGGGTCCTACTCGCGCGGGGCTTTGCTCGCCATCGCCGCCATGGCAGGATTCCTCTGGCTCAAGAGCAGCAAGAAACTTATTCTTGGCATCCTGATGGTGATTTCGATACCCGTACTCGTTGCATTCATGCCCGACCAGTGGACCGAGCGCATGGACACGATTTCCACCTACAAGGAAGACAGTTCCGCAATGGGCCGCATCAATGCCTGGTGGATGGCATATAACCTGGCCAAGGACAGACCGCTGGTTGGAGGCGGGTTTGAGATCTACGACCTTGAGGTCTTCGGGAAATATGCTCCCATCCCCACCGATGTTCACGCTGCCCACAGCATTTATTTCCAGGCGCTCGGCGAGCATGGATTCGTGGGGCTCGGTCTCTATCTGCTACTCGGCTTCCTGACATGGCGATGCGGAAGCTGGATCGTCCGGAATACCAAAAAAAGAGAAGATTTAAAGTGGGCGTACCATCTCGCCGCCATGGTCCAGGTCAGCCTGATCGGCTTCGCAGTCGGTGGTGCGTTCCTGAGCCTGCTTTACTTCGACGTGCCGTATTACCTGATGGCCGCGATGGTCATTACACGCAGGATCATTGAAGAGCAATTGAAGTCCGAAGCACAACTTGGTCGTTCGAATGCCGGCGATATTGCCCGTTCAAACGCGCAGGCGTTGGCACCGGCCGCGTCAAGATTTCTTGGGTAGCCCATGCGCTCAACACATCACGCCCGCGAACCCCGCTGGTATTTGAGGACGAAAGATGCCGAATCCCATAGCCGACACCGATCTCATGATTGATCGCAGGGGACAGAGTTGGGCGTCGCACCTCGGCAGGGCGATGATGGGCGTTCTGTCGCCGGGCGGTCGGCATGCACGGTTATCGATACTGATCTATCACCGCGTTTTGCCCCGGCGGGATCCGCTCTTCCCGGGAGAAGTGGACGCAGCCGACTTCGATCGCCAGATCGCTTTGCTGAAAAGATGCTTCAACATCATTCCGTTATCGGACGCTGTGAAGGCAATGCAACATGGCACACTTCCGCCGCGTGCCGCGTCGATCACCTTCGATGATGGCTACGCAGACAATGCCGAAGTTGCCTTGCCCATCCTGCAAAGGCACGATGTTCCGGCCAATTTCTTCATTGCGACCGGTTTCCTCGACGGCGGAAGGATGTGGAACGATACGGTGATTGAACTCGTACGGAATGCCGCCGGAAATACACTCGATCTCGATAAGGTCGGTTTGGGTCAATTCGATATCGGGACAATGGCCCTGCGCCGGCAGACGATTTCCGCCTTACTTGGAAAATTGAAGTATCTGCCCCCGGCAGAACGGCAGTCCCGCATAGACAGCATGTGCGAACACTTGCGCATTCCCTTGCCGTCCGACCTGATGATGACGACATCCCAGGTAAAAATGCTGCACAGCGCAGGCATGGGCATCGGCGGTCATACCGTTCATCACCCCATTCTGGCCAGCCTCGACCCTCATGCAGCCAAGAATGAAATTGCGGCCGGAAAGGAAGTGTTGGAAAGCATCGTACGGGCGCCCGTTCGTCTTTTCGCGTACCCCAACGGCAAACCCATGCAGGACTATCTACACCCGCATGTCGCGATGGTGAAGGAGCTTGGCTTCGATGCCGCCGTATCGACGGCCTGGGGGGCGGCCGATGCGAATTCCGATCCTTATCAATTGCCGCGCTTCACCCCATGGGACAAAAGGCAAGTTCGATTTGTGACGCATATGGCGCGCAATTTTTTCAGAGAGCCGCAGACGGCTACGCAAGCCTGATCACCTGCGGCTTACGGTCTTTGCCCGTGCCGTAAACAAAAGCTCGCAGTGTCGGCACCCAACGGAACTTAGACCATACGGAATTCTGCACGGACCGCAGCTGCGCCTGCCCGTTCGGGTTCCCGTCCACCCAATGCTTTACGGGCACGACGCTCCACGTCCATGGATTGGTCGCCGGACTATCCAATGGCGGACTGAGCTTGACGACCGAAGGCGGCACCGTACTTTCATCAAGACCAACCACGCATCCAAGTTCTTCGACCCACTGCAGGCCCATCGATCCGGCACGATGATAGTTCGGCACCGTACTGCCGTCATAACCGAAGCCGAGATTGGGAATCCGGCCGACCGTCGTGTTGCCGGTAACCGTCCCATTCGACAGATTGCGGATATAGAGTGTGCGCGGCGCATTGGTGGTTGCGTAGCCGCCGTCAATCATCACCAGCAGATTCAGCGATTGACATAGAACCAACGCCGCATCCTGCGTGTTACCGCCAAGCGCAGGGTACTGGGTAATTTGGCCCTGCTGGCTGATGAACAAAGTGAAATCGACCGGTCCGTTGGTTGCTGCCCACCATCCCTGGCGGCTCTCGTCCATCACGGTGATCGGATATGTGCCGGCGCTAGCACGGCCATTGCCGCTGAACGATATCCTCGTCGGCTCGGCGTTCGCCGGCTGCGAGGTCGCTAACTGCGAATAGCCGTTGACCTCCTTCGATACGTCAAGAAGGTTGATCTTGTTCGGATATCCGGATCCCGCCCAGAAGAACGATACCAGCGTCCCTTTTGCGCTGCCGCCCCACCCCGACGGCATTTCCTGCAGCCCAAGATAAGTGTGCGGGTTGTATGGGGTGGAATCAGGAGCAAGCCCGGCGCTGCTGAAACTGGATGAAATGTTGGCCGACAGCGGCAGGTTTTTCACGCTCCATGTCAAGGACGAGAAGTCGCATATCAGCGACATCTGCACGTTCGGCAAGCCGCCGGAAGATTCATGGCCTCCCGAATAATAGGCCTGCGCGCCCAGATCGCTGTAGTCGCGCAATATTGCGCTCCCGCCCCAGATGATGAAGGGACTGTTCATCGTGTCGCTTGCACCGTAGATGGCGGGACGGACGTCGGCCGGGTTATTGAGCATCGGCACATCCGCAAAATAACCGGCCGGCGGAACCCAGGCAGGCAAAGGCCTGGCGGCGCGGGTTTCCTGGACCTGGACGACGAAGGAATTGGATAAAGTTTGGGCCATCGTTATTTCAATCAGAATCTAGGTAGTTCGCTGTCGTGGCCGCAGATTCGACGTCCGTCCGGATTTCGTCGATCGTCCCGGACGCGGCAGGCGTGTTTGGGTGCGTTCGTTCGGCATGCTTGAGTCACCGGGCATTTCCGATGACAGGCCACCGTCAGGACATCATGACCAGGGGGCATTTCGAACGGTTCACGGCGCATTCCGCGGCCTGACACCCCATACAGGCGCGGTATTCAGTGCGGCAACCATACTTTTCCAGTTCGCGGCACCGGTCATTCGCTCGTAGGCCTGAAGTGCGCCTGGAACGTTGTGTTCAACCGCATAGGCAAGCGCTGGCTGGAGGTTTCCCCAGTAGCTGGTCTCGCCCGGGTAATAGGCACCGCGCAGATCGCCCGGGACGCCGCTGTTGGCGGTGCCCAGAGTGGCTGCATAGATTTGTCCCCAATCGCTGTACCACGGCCCCTTGCCGTTCTCGAAATCCGGGTTGTCCGAAGGGGACACGGCAATCGTATAGGTAGCTGCATCGCGATACAGGTATTCTGTGGGCGCCGTACCGCCAAAACGACCGATCACGCTGCGCGCCTTCCAGGCGAAAAACTGCCGCAGGTTCGTCATGCCGGCCGGGGAGATCGCAGGCTCCACATCAATGGCATAACCGTAGGCGGCCGTGAAAAAGTCTTCCTGCCAGGGAGCTGTGTAATAAATTCCGTCACCGACACCGGTGTAATCGCTATACGGCGTGACGATGCCATGCGGGTTATTCGGCATGGCGACGTAACGCCGGTGATAGTAATTGACGTTCGCTTCCAGGGACGCCATGAATTCCGACCGCAGCGCGCTGTCGCTGTCAGGCGTTATGCACGCCGCCTGCACCAGGGTGCGCATCGCCCAGGCGGCACCGCGCGTCGTGTTCGCGCCGGCGTTCGATCGAAAGACCCCTTGCGCGAACAGGCGTGCGGTGTCCGTGTTTTTCAGGAAGTGGACCGTCGCCGCAAACTGCACCTGCTCCATGAA
>NZ_DAIUCO010000010.1:0-40595 GCF_036846085.1 Noviherbaspirillum sp.
CGGTGCAGGTGCAGGTGCAGGTGCAGGAGCTGGCGTAATGACCGCTTCATACGCACCTATGTCAATTTTCCCATCGTCAATGCGTGCTTCACTTTGCGCCGTGTGCTTGTACTGCCTGGAGGGTTTGAGTGCTACTCCAGAAGCGGTCGACGCTGGAGCCGAACCGGTGTTGACCATCTGCGAGCCGGCAGCCGGACGAAGGTCATAACTTGCGCGATTTACGAAAGCAGGTGTGAGGGAACGATAATTCGTCTTGTCGATTGCATTTGCCTGCGTCGTAACAGTCCCGGTACCCGCGAAGATATTGTTCTGCAACAGGATCGGCGTTGTGACGCCACTGCCTACGGACACGAACGTGCCGCGGGAGCTATCGTCATTCAGGAAGGTGTTGTTGATGACATAGAGTTCCTGTTTGGTATTGGTCGCACCCTCCACGCCGAAGGTCAGCATCCCGGGATTGTTGCTGATGGACGGCTGCTGAATGACATTGCCAATGACATAGGCGAGGCCTGCATTCGGAAGGTCAATCTCGTAGCTGGGAGCGCCAGGTTCCGTCGATCCCGTTTGCCCCGGCGCCAGGCTGGAGAAGCGGTTGTAGGTGATGGTGTTGGTTTGCGCGCGGGACTTCAGATTGTGTCCCACATTAGCGTCATGCGAATAGTTGCCGGTGAAAACAAGGCTGTTCACCCGGCCGATATACAGGTTATGGGAGTAACCGTCGCCGAAACCATTGCGTCCGAATTCACTGTGTTCGATAACGATGTCCGACACGCCGTCGTTATTGGTGAGTATCGCGTTCTCGTTGTGATGAAGGAAGCTGCGTCGCACGGTCAGGTGCTTGCCATCAAGACGGAGGGCCGCGCCGTTACGGTCGGGTACCTTGGCACCAAACATCTCGACGTTCTCAATCACGGTATTGCTGCCCTGGACCACCCAGATGCCTTTTCCCATTGCATTGCGGCCACCCGCATCGATCTTCGGACGCCCGTTCACGCCACGAATGGTAAGGCCGCTGCGTGCGATCCCGCAGACATCGCCGACATAGCTTCCCGCCGCATCGATTTCGATAATGTCGTTATCCGCTGCCGCAGCGAATGCTCTGCAAGGTGTGGGGAAGGGCTTGCCAGGGCCGACCGCGAGGGTCGCGGCAAGCGCCGACGTTAATGGACTCATGAACAACAAGGCGACCAGCAGCGTGGATGGGGCTTGGCTTCTTATAGCAGGTTTGAATTTTTTCATCGCGCCAATCAATGAGGAATGAAGTAAGGCAGTTAGGATAGTCGTCGGACAAGAAATATCCCTCGTTTCTTTCTTTAAAAGCATCGTAATTCTTGTAAGAAATTGTTTTCGCGGGCGTCGATTCGAAGTAAACGTGAACACAACTCAAATCATCTTGGGGGAAGTTTTCGACGTATCGACAGGGCAGTTTCGCCACCTGCATGACATCATCGGCCAACGCAGGTAGTGATTTCTGACTTGAAATAGAAACGGCATGCTGGACACCAAATCGGTCGCCAAACCAGTAGGCAATGGTCAGTCCGTGGTCCGGGGAATAGGGGCTGATGCCTACACAAGACGATGAAGATCATCGCCACGATAATCGCTTCGGGAGGTATGCATTTGCAGAGACGGCACATGACCTCCGCGCTACTCCGTGACAATGATGCACGCTTTGGTCGTCGAGCTCGCCTTCATGGATTGCTGCTAAGAACATGTCCTGACGGAGGCAAGGTCGGTCGATATTGCCCGCAGTTTGTCGGTAATCGCTAATGGATGCTTATGAACTCTTTTAGAGATTGGGGCGATTTAGGACGGAATCGCCTTCTCATATTTATGGGATGCAACTGTTTGCAAGCAATGCTACTCTTGGCGCTTAATCCGGCGCTTGGTCAATTACTTTGCGGGTCGAGAATAACAACTGGGGGGCGGCGTGGTACTTGAGTCTGAACTGGAATACGCAGGGTTCTGGCGTCGATTTGGTGCTTCTCTCATTGATACAGTCCTCCTATGTATGGTGACGTTGCCGTTACTTAGCATCGTCTACGGCTCGGATTATTGGCTCGATCCGCGCTTAGTAAAAGGACCGTTCGACTTCTTGGTTTCCTGGATTCTGCCGGCCGTCGTGGTTCTCGTATTTTGGACAACCAAAGGCGCGACGCCAGGAAAGATGGCGATTGCAGCTCAAGTCGTCGATGCGCGCACTGGGGCGAGGCCGTCAATCGGCCAACTAATCGGCCGCTATTTTGGATACATACTTTCCGCGCTGCCGTTCTGCCTGGGCTTCGTATGGGTTGGTTGGGATTCCAAAAAACAAGGTTGGCACGACAAGCTTTCGGGTACCGTGGTCGTTAGACGTAAAGCTGGCACTACGGAGCCCGTCAGATTTGATAGTCCAAATTAACCGTGATGCTCAACGGCGTGGGCTTGTGCTTGCCACTTTTCCTCGCTAGTTTGCTATTTGCTGAACCGACGGTGAGCGGATGAGCGAAATGCGCAATCGGTCCTGAAGTGAAATGCTGCGCTGGATTTGCGCGATCAGCCAATCTAGTAATTTGTCGCGATGTGGCCGAGAAGCCAGAATAGGCAGTCGGACTTACATTTGGCAGTCAGTTTGAAAATCGGATTACGATATTCAAGCAAGAACTCGTAAAGCCCCTCATAGTACTCGGAGCAGTCCACTTTTCGAGCACCATTGAATAGTCAACGAACTATTTCAGTGACGCACAACGTTGAGATAACACAGTCGCCGCCAGAACTGCGCTAGAAGGTGAAGCCGTCATTGGCCACTCTTCGTCGACCGGCATGTTGTGTGCCTTTTGATCCATTTGTTTCCACTTTGGCGAACTCGCTCGCAGTTTTATAAATGCGCCCCGAGTTTGCAGGCCATCTGTGGAAATGTACAGGTACATGCGGGCTGCACATGCGGAGTGTAATAGGAGGCTCTGCGTTAGAAATTTTCTTGGCAAAGCCGAGAAAACAAAAAGCCGCACAAGGCGGCTTTCCGTAAGTCTTTGAATTTATTGGTCGGGGCGAGAGGATTCGAACCTCCGACCCCTTGCACCCCATTTCCTTAGATCGTTATCTTTAGCCATCCATACTTTCATGGCTGATCCCAGAGTTACGTTAAAAAACAAGCGCTTAATGTTATTGTTAACCTGCAGATATCCAAGGCGATAAGATTGCATCTTGCGATTTGGTTGGGGTCAAAGTAGGGGTCAAAATAACTATAGGCGGACAAATGGCGAAACTGACTGTGATTGAATTGAAGGCGTATTCAGCTGCCGACATAGGTAAGCGTGTAAGTGACGATGGATCTCTTTGGGGGCGTGTACGTGCTAGCAGTCGGAACAACTCCGGGGTGGCAATCGCTTTTTGGTATCGATTTAAACGGGACGGTAAAACGCGCGATCTCTCCTGTGGCACTTGGCCAAAGGACTCTTTGGTAGAGATACGAAGAAAGCGCGACGAGGCGCGAACTCTGTGCTCATCAGGGCTGGATCCAGTAGAGCAGAGAAAAATCAGCCGAATTGAACAGCAAGAGGCGGTTTCATCGAAGCTAGCAGAGATCGAGCGACAGAAAGCAGAAAGTTTATCTGTCAATGATTTGTTCGAGGAATGGATGGCTCACGGCGTTCGCCGCAATGATGGTAACCATGAACTCCGTAGATCATTCAACGCGGACGTACTACCAAACATTGGTAGCAAGCAGATCAAGAATCTTTCTGTTCAAGATCTAAGAGGTGTTCTTCGGGCGCTGGTAGATCGTCGTGTGAACCGCGCAGCGGTAGTTATGGCTAATAACTTAATCCAAATGTTTCGTTGGGCGGAGAAGCAGCCTGTGTGGCGCAAATTAATGGTCGATGGTAATCCTGCCAGCTTGATCGAAATAGAAAAAATCGTAAGTCCAGATTACGACATGAGCAACGAGCGCGACCGAATTTTAGCGCCTAGTGAGATTTGCGAACTACGCGACAAACTCGCTGCAATGCAAGATAAATTCAATAACGCGCCTAACAAGCGGGTAGTGTCGCGTCCAATATCGGAAACAACAGAAATCGCTTTATGGCTAATGCTATCTACCATGTGTCGCGTTGGGGAACTTTCGATGGCTCGCTGGGACCATGTCGATTTTAATTCTGGTGAATGGTTCATTCCAAGATCGAATGTAAAGGGAAACGTCTCAGACATGAAGATCTACTTGTCTGACTTTTCGCTTCATCAATTCAGACGACTCCACTCGCTAACAAAGCACTCTTCATGGTGTTTTCCTGCGGCGAATAGTGACAGCCATGTCTGCGTTAAATCAATTTCAAAACAAGTTGGTGATCGACAAATAATGTTCAAACACGACAAGGCAGGTGCGCCTCGTAAGCCAATGATGAATAGAAGTAAAGATGGTAATGCCCTTGTGCTCTCTAATGGGAAGAACGGAGCGTGGACACCCCACGATCTTCGCCGCACAGGAGCGACTCTTATGCAGAGTGCCGGTGTGTCGTTAGACGTAATTGATCGTTGCCAAAATCATGTTTTAGCAGGAAGCAAAATTCGACGGCATTACATGCATCACGACTATGCGAAGGAGAAAAAAGAGGCATGGCAGGTATTGGCAAATAGACTTTCTTCGATTCTTGAGACACAAAACTTAGTAATGGATTGAGTGTATCTTTGACAAACAACTCGCTGCGTAAATGTTAACTTGACGGCCAGGCTATGTTCAGTCAAAAATAGATACCTAAACCTTGTTTTTGCAATGGAGTGCGTGTGTAGAGGAGAGGTCTTCCTTTATCAACAAGGAGTGGCGTGCAATGCGCTATTTCAGCACTCCGGCGCGACGGAAAGCCCTTATCGGTTTACCTCGACGGAGACTATTGTCCAGCAGTGTGCTGTTGTGCACTGTCCTATGAGGAAACTGTAATGCCAAAAGATTCATCAACTCTAACTGCTCAAGAGCCAGCACCTAAGCGCGGCCATAGTAAAGCGCTTCCAGTCACACTTAGTTTGGACCAGCCTGGCCGTCTTCGCCTTGGCCATATCATGACTCTGTATAGCATTTCCCATGCAACGGTCTACTCATACATTAACCGTGGCTTGATCCCTAAGCCAGACGGGAAAGACGGTGCTCGTCCGTACTGGAAAACCGAAACAATCAAAGAGGCGCTTAATAAATGACTCAGGTTGGGCGGTCGAAAAATGCCGGCCAGTTCTCGGTTACTAGTAAGCCGGTTTAAGGGAATGCAAGGAGTGCATGAGAATGGCATTGAGCATATGGAGAAAACTCATTATTGACAGAATTTGTATCATTGTTGGAATTGGCTGCGATAACTTATATAGCTTTGCGTGGGGTCAGTTACTTGAATTGCGGGACTTGAAATCGGATTTGGTCCCGAACGGAACCATCTCCATTTCAAAGAAAAAATACACGACAAGATTGGGTTATTGGCCGGTTAAGGGACGCATGATTGCCAACATTGAAGTCGGGACCACAAAATCAAAGCATCGCTACTTTAAACTCAGTCTGTTTCCTTCCAAATTTAAGTCAGATGAATTTGCTCGTCTTCAAAAGGTGGTATCGGAATTCTTGCCCGGTTTTGAGTACGCTAGCTTGTTCATGCATGGGCGGGTAGCCTATATTGAGTTCGCTGCGGATTCGCTTACTTACCCAGCACATACTTTTATTCCATTTCGAAAGAGATGCAATCACTCAGAAATTTATACTGATGGGGACGGCGTCAAAGGCACAACCTATATTGGGAGCCCACAAAGTGCTTTGCGTTACCGCATATACGACAAGAGACGGCAGCTGCTCCAGAAAAAACTCCAAACTTCAGATCACATCAGGACCAGAATTGAATCCGTATCACGTCGTCTAAAACTAGCACCTTTTGAATTACAAGCAAAAATGCCAAATCCGTTCGTCAATTTAAGAATTGCGGACCTGCAGGCGGCTAGGCTGATGTCAAATGACATTGAATGGCATAAGTTTTTGGGTGAATGTCTTGATGTTGGATCTGCCATGGCACTATCCAAATATGCAAAAAGCCAGAGGACAAAATTTATGTCGCGACTGAACGCCGCAGCTGCTCCGTGGTGGGATCCAGCAGTCATTTGGAGAGGAATGGAGACGGCACTTCTAGCGATCAATCCGGTGGGTATTACGGCTGCAATCAATTGCAATGAGAGTGTGATTCACTAATAGCTTATGCAACCAAATCAGAAAATTTATTCCAATTATGACTGCGGATAAGTCGCCTAACTATTTGATTATTAAGGATAATTATTTGACAAACCGCCTAAATTGCGCGATACTCTAAACATAGGGTAAGGCATCGATAGACCTTGCCTACCCGTTCAATTTTTGGTGAGTCATGCGGAAATCAGTTGACCGTTCGAGACTTTACGCAAGATACGAAAAATTATCGCGTACGCGAATTTCCAAGAATTTCATCCTGCGCGACTTCCTCTTCAGCACTTACGCGGCTTCAATAGGTGCCTCAAACTTTCCTGAAGATCCCGATATGGTTGTGCGTGCAGCTAAGGCGTTATGCGAAACGCTGCTAGAGCCGATACTAAGTAAGTTCGGGCGATTCGCAATCACTTTTGCTTATCAGAGTCGTGAAGTAATCGATGCTGGCTTGTCTAGAGATGAGAGGCGCTCAAATCCTAACAGCAGTAATCCTCATCAATTTGATCGTAAAACCTGGGGTAGTGACATATATGCCCGTATAGACATCCTTCCTTACTGCGTCGAGGATGGCGAAGTGACAAAGCATGAGTTCGCTCAGTGGTTAATGCATAATCTGAACGTTGACCTGCTTATGCAATGGACGCGAAGCAATGTGTTTTGTTTGACTATTAGTCCAATGCCACGTCGGGTATGGATTGAGTGGGGAAACGCAGCTTTGGGCGAACCGCGTCAAACCCGTCACATGGGAGCGCATTATTGGAAAAATATTTATCCCACCTTACCCCCAATCCAGCGTCCGAAATTTGGCCCTTCATCGACAGGAGGTAGCTTGCGATGGACAATCGATTGACCCCACTGACAAACGTTTTTAGTAGCGATAATGTTCATTTATCGCTACCAAATTCTGTTGAAGTGGAGGAGCAGATGCGACTAGCAAACAGGGAGGATTTTTGCAATCAATTGCAATCAGTTGCACATCTCTCTGAGGGTCATAGGCTGGTTTTTGAATTTGTTGTCGCCGCGCTGGCCGATAATACAAGACTTGCGTACCGCGGCGATTTAGCCGATTTCATGGCATGGGGTGGGGAAGTTCCTTGCACTCCAGAGCAACTTGCAACCTACATTGCTTGTCGGTCAAAGATTCATTCGGTGTACACAATTGCACGACGCGTAATCGGAATTAGTCGAGCCCACACCAGCCAAGGTATTGCCGATCCAGCCAAGAACGATCTAGTGCGCGCCGTGTTACGTGGCATGCGCCGGAAGAACGGTACGCCCCAACGTCAATCTGTACCGCTGCTTAAAAGTGACATTATCTCTATTCTGCCTCTTATGTTTGGCGCGAAGGGAATTCGAGATCGAGCACTAGTTCTCTTAGGGTTCGCAGCGGCACTGCGTCGGTCTGAGTTGGTGGCGCTTGATGTGTCCGATATCCAATTCGTCAAAGAAGGCCTCATCTTGCATATTCGACGAGGGAAGACGGATCAGGTCAGTAAAGGTCGTAAGATTGCCGTGCCATATGGTAGAACCTGTGCCTGCCCGGTCAGGGCCGTGGAGCATTGGCTGACACTTGCGAAACTCGTCGACGGGCCACTGTTTCGACGTGTCACGAAAGGCAGCAAGATTGGCGCTGTCCGTTTAACCGCTCAGTCGGTTGCGCTCATTGTCAAAGGCTATGCCGCAGCCATTGGCCTTAACGCAGCAAGTATTTCAGGTCACTCACTTCGAGCAGGCTTAGTTACCTCAGCGGCAATGGCGGGCGTCCCAATCTGGAAAATCAAGGCGCAATCTGGGCATGCATCCGACACGATGGTTTCTCGCTATGTTCGCGATGCTAGTTTATTTGACGGCAATGCTGCGGGGGCAGTGCTATAAATGTTGTAGTATGCCGATGTACGTTCAATTCCGATATTGAGTACTCTCAGCGCGCAATGCTTCTGAAGGCCGACACCGGACTATGAGTTCCCAATGTTTGTGCCTGGCGCCAAGCTTATAGTTGAGCGCGCGTCAATCTGCCATAGGTTGCCTGTCCCGACATGTGCTGTGGCCGAGCGTATCGATTGCTTTCATCGCGCTCTTTATTTTTGTAACGCATACTGGTACTAATGACGCCTTTGCGGGCGCGGTTTATCTCTTTGTCACCAGGGCACGCTTACTCATTGCGCATAATCACCTTATGAGTCCGGCAGTACGACATCCTTCAAGAAAAGGAAGTTTCAAGAAATTAGCATCTGCCCATCTTTGCGTCGAAGCGGCTCGTTCGACCGCAGCCAGAGCATCTGCGGGTGTCGCCCCAATAAGCTTCATTTCACCAAGCACTTGTTCAAGCCAATAACGGCCTCCAGCGTCGGTTCCGCAACACAAATCTTTGTAGCGCTTCTCGATCTTAAAGACCTCTATCCAACCGGCCAATTCTTCGTCTTTCCCAGGCGCTGTGATTTCAAGTTCAATATTCTCAGGGCAAAGATTCATCGAGTCGATTGGCTTACCATTTGCCGGTTTAAGCGTAATATTGAAGTTAATGCTCTGACCGGCGGTTGCATAACCGTAAAAAGCTTTTCGTCTACCTCCATCCTCTTTATATAGCGGGTCCTGTTGGAGCTTGTATTTCTTATTGCACTTGTCGCAAATCGGCGCGAGATTCTTCAGTGCGACAGCATTGAACGCGTATTTTCCCTTGGGGAGGTAATGATCATAGTCTTCTTGAGTTTCACTAAAGACACCTTCCATTCGAGAGATGCCACAAAAGGGACAAATTCCTGTTCGATTCGCTTTCTTAAATTCATCAAAGTGCTCGCCCAAGGTGCCAAGTCGATCTGTGACGGGTTGTAGTTTGCGCACTGCAGTCCAGAGATTTGTGCAAAACTCGTGAAGCTCATTCGCGAGCTGAGAGTTTATCTGCGCAATGTCCGTATAAGTCACTGGCGACACGCCGGGGCTACCAACGCAAAGGGCTTCAATGTTATTGTTGTTGTCTATCCATTTTGCGAGTTCGACTCGTTGTGCCGCGGAGAGCTGATCGCGGCAAAGATTATGGATTCTACGGATGGGCTTCCACAGATAGTCTTTACTCTTGGCGTTCTTAACCGTCTCACGCACTACCTGTTCAAATTCAGGATCTAGCAGCCTTAGGTAGAAATGCGGCCGTGGTTTGCACCATACTTCTTTCACGAGATGGGCTAACCAGCCTTGAATCCTTTCCAATGGGTGCGAGATATAAACATAGGTGAAAAGCATGGCTCTATTTTGCCTCCTTACGATCGAGCGCCTGGTTGATAAAGAGAATCTTCTCTACTGAGTCTCCCAAAAGAGCATTTGCGTTTTCAATTAGCTCATCCGGGTCTTCATCCGCTGCAAGACGATCGCGAAGTTCATCCAGTTTATGGGCGGCGTAATCGCCGATAGATTCTTTTTGTCCAAATACCCTAATTGTGATCGCGTTGGCGGAGGCTCCGAAAGTGTTGAAGCCTGGATCGTTCCACTCAACTTTACCGTCTTCGTTCCTCGCAAATACCAATACATTTTCTTGACGGCAGTCAGAAATGATAAATGGTGAATGCGAGGTGAGAAGAACATCCCGCATTACGTTCTTCGTTGCCGCATCGGCCTCGAGGGCGGCGCGAAGAGTTGAAATGTAGGAAGCGCGCCAGTCAGGGTTGAGATGGGTTTCGGGTTCATCTAGCAGGAAGAGTGCAGGCTCATGGCGAAAGAGCAGGCAGAGGCCGATGGTGTGAATGAGCTGATGCTCGCCGTCGGATAGCGCTTTACCATAGAGCTTTGCGTCTACGCCGTCTTTGATAATCTCAAAGTCCTTGAATCGCATGATCCGCTCGTGGGATGCGGGCATGGGAATAGTTTCGTTCAGGTATAGACTGTCTGAGCGGTAAAGCTCGGCCTTGGTCTTATCATCTACTTGATAGTGATTTAGCGTGAGAAGGGTTTGCAGTGACTGAAAAAGATTTAGTGCTGAGGCTGCCTTAGACAGTTCTTCAGATCCACCAACCCCAGCGCCAAAGTGGAACTGAAAGGCCTTCCGTGTTGCGTCATCCACCCAGTAATCAAGGAGAAGGTCACTTCCTTCATCGTCTTCGTATGCGGAGAAATCCTCGTAGAAGGTTGTTGAGCACTTGATGAGCTTCTCTATCAATTCGAATTGCAGCTTATCAGTGAGTTCGATCGTCGTCTTAGATTGGTCCTTCTGATCTTCATCTGAAAGCCGCATCGTCTCCAGACGCTCATCCGCGATTCGCACGCGGTGATGTCGACGAATGATAAGGCGGAAGCGGCGGATGCCTTTCAGTCCGATTTTTTCCTCGAATACCCTTGTCACGGCTTCGCTGGGGAAGAGGAAATGGCAGAGCAGTATCGCTTGGTTGAACTGATCGTCGAGGTATATCATCCGACCTTCCGGTCTGCCATCGTACGGTACATCTTTGGTCAAATGGTCGCGGTATTCATCGAAGTGAATGAACCGCATCTTGAAGAAGGGCAAACTTAAGATTTCGTTATGGCCAGAGGAGTAGCCAAGAATGTAAGTCGGCAAGTAGGCTTTGACTTCGGCGCGGGTTAGTTCCGTTGCGGTGATTTCCCCAGATTTTAACTTGTTCAACCAGTCGATGACTGGACGCTCTCCCACTTTTTTCACAATTCGGATGTGGAACACAGGCCAATCGTCTTGCTTTGGCCACGGTTCACGAGAAACTATTCTGTGGTTCGGGATCAGGTATTCGAGTTCGAAGGCATCCGGCGTAGCTTCCTCGGCTCGGAAACCATCGGGATTGAGCTCGGCATCAAACTCAAATCCTTCGGGCCGATAATCGAGGTAAATGCATTCGATGTGATAAAAGATGGCAGCGAGAGCTTCAAGGACATTCGATTTGCCGCTTCCGTTGCGCCCGGCGAGGCAATAGGGATGAAACTCGAAGCAACGCTTGTAGTCATCACTAAATCTAAAGCTTCGATCCCAGTTCCAATCGTCAAGAAATTGCACTTCGAAACCCGCGGCGAGGCTGCGGAATGGCACGTTCAGCTGAAGGCGAAGGAGTTTCATAGCACAGGAGTGAATATGATCTCTTTGCGTCCAGGATTTTCATCTGTCCCTTCGTCGAAGCTCTGGTTTAGGATGGCATGACCTTCGCTCTGGTCGAGAAGTTTTAGAATGATGTCCTTGATCTCCTCATAAGGCGGTGGCTCGTCAAAGACGGATTCGGCCTTTAGCATCACTTCGTTGAAGCTAAAGGGAGCGGACTGCGCACCGAGAATGCGATATTTGAAGTAAGCGGCTGACCAAGGGATTGCCTCGCCTTTGCCCACTATGCTGTCGAGCTTCTCGAGGTGCGCTTCGATGGTTTTTGGAGCGCGGAGGAATTGCGTTTCCGCCTTAGGTTTAATTGCTTTGACGGCGCTACTTTGCGGCTCGGATGCGGAGAATGAATCGTCAGAAAAATCGAGAACGAGGCGACTCACGTCTAAGTCCCCACTGAATGCTCGCTGTTGGAGTGAGGAAAACAATCTGGTAAGGTACATCTCTGAACTCGCAAGCGACTCTTCCTCTTTAGTAAGAGTGGTCGAAAACTGCTCGTAACGTAGCTGCATTTCGATTGGCGGTCGATACACACTAATGGCTCTCAGATCTTTAATGTTGACCCTTGGAGCTGCGCCACCACCGACCAATTTAAGTACCTTGCTGCGAAATGAATCTGAATTGAGTAGGCCATTCAAAAAAGCGTTCGAGGCTATATTGGCCTTAGCGGAAAAAAGCATCATCCTTTGCCCGAGACAGATTTTTTTTTCTTTTGGAATTTGAGCGGCGTAGCCAAGCCGCCCACCTTCTCTTGTATAAATCACTTCGCCAACCTTCGGTTCGTGGCGTGCAATTCGTTCGGCAAACACAGTCTCTGAAACATATCTAGTGGACGTTAAGTCTAGTTTGCCATTTTGGATGTCGCTAGACCTAACACAGTAAAAATTGGTTGGAGCGTCCGAGTAGACTGGCGTGCTGTGCGGACAGTCGACGATCTTTTCGCAAAGATCATTTAACGAACATTGAACCCAACCTCTGGGGTTCGTGCCGGGGTCACCGAACATGTTGATGAAGACGGATTGGAGGAGCTTTTCGGTGAGTTGGAGTGACTGCCGGCGATCCCGGCGAAGCTCATCCACCTTCGCTAATACCGCCGCGATTCGCTCTTGTTCGTCAATGGGTGGGACTGGCAGCTCCTTCTCGTAGGCATCATTGCGGTTGAGCCCTGGAACCGCGACATGCTTATTTAGAGTATCGAGTCCGAGTTTTTGAAGCATGAAAAACAGCCACCTTAAATCAACCTGAGTGCAATCGCGATCTACATAGTAAGTGGTATCGATAGGACAGCATGACTTGTCTGAATACTGCAACGCACCTGCTGAGCCTTTTCTCCCGATGATGATAGTTGGTCCCGATGTCAGGGGCGTATCGTGCCATCCAACAATTCCATTTGAACCATAAACTGGAAATTCGCCACCGCGACGGTTCTTTTCGGGAAGGCTTCGGCCATATTTGAATTCGCAGAAGGTGCCTAACGGTTTCATGATGCTGTCATTTTTTCTGGTTGAGCACACGACACTATGCGGTGCGTGAAGAATTGATGAAGCTTGATCATCCCAAGATTCTCTGTAGTTCCGCAATGCCATGTTGAATCTTGTCTTCAAGAATCTTTAGTTTTTTCAGAATTACTTTCGGCTCTTCGTAAACCGCTTCATCGTGCTCGGCTTTATGGTAGCGGTTGAATGAAAGGTCGTATTGCTTATCGCGAAGCTCCTGAGCCGGGACAAAGAAGTATTTCGCCTTGCGATCCCCGGGTTTCTCTGGATCACGGGCTTTCCATTGCGTTACTAGATCCGGCAATTCGCTACCAGCGATACGCTGACGCTTATCGTCGAGGGACAGACCGTCGTTTTCGAGCTGGTAGAACCAGGTGTGCTCGGTCTTACCGCCTCGGGTAAATACGAGGATGGCGGTGGCGACTCCGGCGTAGGGTTTGAAGACGCCACTAGGCAGGGAGATGACTGCTTTTAGCTCGGCTTCCTCGACGAGTTTCTTCCGCGCCTCCACAAATGCACCGCCGGAGCCAAAGAGTACGCCCTGCGGGATGATGATGCCGGCAGTGCCACCCGTCCTTAGCAGGGTGAAGATGCGCTCGGTGAAAAGCAGCTCGGTCTTGGTGGTATTGAGTTGGAGGCTTTCGTTGATGTCACCCTTGTCAATGCTGCCGGTGAAGGGCGGATTGGCCATGATGATGTCGTATTCGCCTTCCTCTGTGAAGCCTTTGCTGAGGGTGTCCTTGTAATCCACGTGGGGATTGTCAATGCCATGCATCATGAGGTTCATGAGGGCGAGCCGAACCATGGTGGCATCGAAGTCGTAGCCGTGGAGATTCTGCTCAAGAATTTCCTTGTTGTCCTGCGTGAGTAGTCCAGTGATGCTGCTGCGGACGAAGCCATCCTCATCAGGCATGAAGGTCTGGTTATTATTCGCATTCCGTCGAGCGAGCTGCGTGATGATGTATTGATAGGCGTCCAAAAGGAAGCCTGCGGTGCCGCAGGCAGGGTCGCAGACACGGTGGCCGAGTTGGGGATTCACCAGTTCACTAATGAGCTTGATGATGTGGCGTGGGGTGCGGAACTGGCCGTTCTTTCCGGCGCTGCTGATCTCATTGAGCAGCATTTCATAAACATCGCCCTGGATGTCTTGGAAGAGATGGCCTTCCTCCCGGGCGTCGCGCTCGATTTCAATAAAGATCTCTTCGATGATAGCGATGGCGCCTTGCAGCAGGTTGGCGCTGGGGATTAGGAAGACGGCATTAGTCATGTGGCGCGTGAAAGCACTGCTGTCTCCAGTGAAGTCTTTTATGAATGGGAAGACATTTTGCTGAACGTGGGTCAACATGAGCTCCGCCTTCATCTCCTTAATGTAACTCCAGCGCAAGGTAGCTTTGTCTATGGGATTTTTCTTCGCAGTGTCGTAGGGCAGGAAGAAATTGCCTGAGAAGCGCGAGGTGAAGGTGTCGCCGGTGAACTTGGCATCATTCTCACGTTTGAGGTCAAGTTCATCAAGTTGCTTCATGAACAGCAGATAGGTGATCTGTTCAATAGCGGCGAGTGGATTAGAAATGCCGCCGGCCCAGAAGCGGTTCCACAGTTTGCCGATGAGGGCTTTAAGTCTTGGGTTGAGTTGTAGCATATTAGGCGGCTAGTTTCTGTGTAAGCGTTAAGATTTCGTCGATTTCCGTTAGCGAGAAAACGCCACGAATGCCGCTCGGGTGGATAATGGTAAAAGGCGCCTGGATTAGGTCCCGCTTCTCAATGCCGCCGCGATCAATGAGATAGTCCCGCAAGAGGTTGAGGAATTGAAGCTGGTGGCTGGTCAGCGTGCGGTGCTCGACAATGAATTGGTCTATTGAGCGGGACACGGTGTCCGGAAAGCTTTCGAGGATTTCGATCCCAAGAATATGGCGGATGAATCGGAGAAACGGTGCTGTCCGATGTTGGTAAACCCGGCGCAAGAGTTGGAGCGTGATGTGAGGATGCTCGTCATGAAGCTGAGCAGCTAAAATCTCGGCCTCCTTTTCGCTGACAGGCTGGGCATCCCGGATCTTCTGGAGAATGGGATTTTTAACTACGAGTTCGTTCACCTTTTGCTCCACCAACTGCCTATATTGAGCCACGCTGAGTGACTCGTGTCCAGGGCCGAATTCGACGTATTCTTTGGCGGTGAGCATGTCGGCAAAGTTGAACTTGGCTGGGCCGATGCTGGAATTTTTCCCATCGCGAAAATGCATAAGGGGGGCGAGCTGGATGGCGAGGTGATCGAAATCCTGGTCGGTCATCGTTGTCCAATAGTGATTCGTCTGGGCTCTGTGTATAAGCTCGGTTTTCTGAGCCACGATGTTCACGGAGAGCGGGAGTTCGCTGATCTGGGCAACTAGGTTTTCTGTGAGGGTTGCATACTTTTCCTTCTCATCCTTCAAGTGGGCGAGAGAGGCCTCCAAGACATCCTTTTCGAAACGCATGGCTTTGAAGTCGGCCTGTGAGACGATGCGGAAGAGCGGCTGAATAGCATGGCGCAGGAAGACGATGAGCTCGGCCGTGAGCGACTGCCAGAAATCTTCTGCCTGACACTGAGCGAGCTGAGCCTGTGCTTCCATGACGGTGACTGAGCGCGCCGGCAAGGCTGCAATCTGAGTGCGGAGAATGGCAATCTCTTTTTTTGCGACGTTGGTCTTGCCGAGGACTTGAGCTGCTTCGATCTTGTCGATGCGGACGCCGACAAAGCGAACGGGGAGCGGAGTTTGCGGCTTGAGTTCTTTGCCTTTGGGCGTAAGTGTGAAGTAATCGAAGTTGTTCCAGCAGTCGATGATCTGGAAAACATCTTTCTCTAGACACCAAGGTTTGATCTTGCTCGACTCTAGCAGGCGAGTGCCGCGGCCAATCATCTGCCAGAACTTGGTATAACTGAAGACAGGTTTGGCGAAGACGAGATTCACAATTTCTCGCACGTCAATGCCGGTATCTAGCATATCCACGCTGATGGCAACGCGTGGCATATCGTTGCGGGTAAATTGATCAAGCAGGCCTCCCTTGCCATAAACACGGGGATCGTCGGATACCATTACCTTAGCCAGCTCGCCGTTATATTCCGGATAAAGGGAATCAAAGATGGCCTCAAGTCGTCGAGCGTGCTTCATGGACATGCAGAAGAAGATGGTTTTGCCCGGCAGGACTCCATTTGGATCCTTGATGGACTCCTCCATGAACTCCTTAACAATGAGAGCGTTCGTGGCGTGGTTGGTGACGGTTGTTTCCAACTCGCTGCCTTCGAAGTTGATGTCTTCGATTTCTTTACCTTCGAGGATGAGCTGCTTTTGATCGTCGAGGCTGATGGTGCGCTTGCTGATTCCTTCGTCCTGGAATTTCGTCCTAATTTTAAGGACACGGAAGTCGCATAGGTAAGGAGGGGCGTGGTCAATAGCCTCGTCGTAGGAGTAGGCAAAAGTAGGCAAACCATCCTCACACTGAAATAGCGCAAACGTATTGTGATCCACGACATCCCGGGGCGTGGCGGTGAGGCCTAGCTTGATTGCATTGAAGTAGTCGAGCACCTCGCCATAGGTGTTGTAAATGGAGCGGTGGCTTTCATCGATTACGATGAGGTCGAAGAAATGCGATGAGAGAGGGACTGTTTTGTCACGGACGATGTTGAGCATCGTCTTGTAAGTTGCGACGTAGATGCGGCGGTCAGTGGCAATGGTCTTTTCGCCGAGTTCCGGCCAATGGGGCTCGTCGGGGATATGTTCTTTAAAGGCGTCGAGGGCTTGTGCACGTAGCGCAATGCGGTCTACGAGGAAGAGGGTTCGTTGCACGTGTCCGGCACGCATAAGGGCATCGATCAGAGCGATGCAAGTGCGAGTCTTGCCGGTACCGGTAGCCATTACGAGGAGGAACAGGCGGCGATTCCTTTCGATGCTTTCCATAACCGACCGAATGGCCTGGAGCTGGAAGTCACGACCAGCTATGGCAGTGTTGATCAGCTCATCTGTGAGAGGCTTTTTGTGCTTTCGAATGTAGAGCAACCGCTCAAGGTCTTGTCGCGTGGGGAAGCCGTGAACCTTTTGCGGAGGCGCTTCGCCAAGGTTCCAAAAAAAAATCTCGTGCCCGTTTGTGTAGAAGCAGAATGGTAGATCACCACCATGTTGCACCCAGATGTTGTGGCAATATTGTTTCGCCTGCTCACGACCAAGTTCTGCGTCCTTAGAGGATTTTTTGGCTTCGACGACGGCTATTGGATTGCCATTCTTGCCAAGCAGAACGTAGTCAATGAATTCTCGGGAACCAGCCGTGAATAAGCTTTCGCGGAAGTTAGGATTTGCCGCGGAATCTTTCTCGCCAATACGCGATACAAAGAATTCCTGAACGACCTGTGTCCGATTACTGACGTTCCACCCTGCCTCCTTGAGACGGATGTCGATGAATTCCTTTCTTGTTGAGGATTCAGTTGGCATTTTTTCTGATTCGAACAATATCTAAGAGAGCACTCAGAATGAACTTGGCATATGACCTTGAATTGGAACAAGATTTTCGACGAAGCCCTGTTTCTCTGCAAGCGCTTGTCCGGAGTTCTATGAAAAGGAAGCACTTTTGATGTCATGGACCTCATCTTATGGACTGCCCGCCCGGGGCATCAAGTGAGAATTCGAAAAAATATCAGCGACCGTTTTCTCCTCCCCTAGTCCGATCCGTTCCAGCCAGATTGGTCATTTAAGGCAATTAATTCTCTGTCCAAGGGGCAGCAAGCCTTAGGGAATACGCATTTTGCAATCAATTGCAATTTGGAAGGTCAAAAATTTGTGGGGGTCAAAGTTGGGGTCAAATGTATAAAAACAAAAAAGGGTCACAGAATGAAATCTGTAACCCTTTGATTCTATTGGTCGGGGCGAGAGGATTCGAACCTCCGACCCCTTGCACCCCATGCAAGTACGCTACCAGGCTGCGCTACGCCCCGACGAAGTTGCGATTATAGCAGAGCGATAACGCTTTCCGCCACGCATGGCGGGCTATCTTTGTGTCCGGTATTCAATCCAGCTTTGCCTTGGTTTTCCGGATCACCGGCTCCCATTTCGCGGCTTCCTCGTCGATCAGTTTTTTGAATGCTTCCGGGGTGCCGCCGACCGGTTCCAGGCCAGCATTGTTCAAGCGTGCTTTTACATCCGCCATCTGAATGATGGCGTTCAGCTCCGCATTCAGTCGCTTGACGACATCCGGCGGCGTCCTGGCGGGCACGAGGACACCGTTCCAGGCGAGGGATTCAAATGCAGGCATGCCGGCTTCGGCCATGGTCGGTATATCCGGCAACAATGAAAATCGGGTACGGCTGGTGACGGCAAGCGCCTTGACCTTGCCGCTCCTGACATGCGGCAGCACGACCGTGGGTACGGAGAACAGTAGTTGCGTATCGCCTGCGACGACGGACGCCGCGGCTGGCGGTGCGCCGTTATAGGGAATGTGTACAAGGTAGGTGCCGGTCATGGATTTGAACAGCTCCATCGTCAGGTGCGATGAGGAGCCGTTGCCGACCGACGCATAGTTGAGCTTGCCAGGATTGGCGTTGGCATGAGTAATCAAGTCTTTCAGAGTACGTACCGGCAGATCGGCGTTGACGGCAAGAATATTGGGCTGGGAGCTGGCGATCATGACCGGCTGTAGGTCTCGCTGCGGATCGTAGGGCAGTTTGGTCATGAATTGGATGAAGGCCAACGGGCCGTTGAACGACAGGAGCATCGTGTAGCCGTCTGGCGCGGCGCGGGCGACCTGGGCGGTTGCGATGGTGCCGAAGGCTCCCGGAACGTTTTCGACGATCACCGCCTGGTTCAGGCGGTCTTTGAGTTTGTCGCCGACGGTGCGGGCGATGATGTCGAGCGATGAGCCCGCCGGCGCGGCAACGACGAATCGGATCGGCTTCGACGGCCACGCATCCGCTGCCCGGGCAATGTTGCCGGTCAGTCCGAGAAGGAGGAGAGCAAGCACTGAAAAAAGCTTCATGGCACACTTACGCGAAACGAGGGAAGCGCAGAATAGCATCTGCACAGTGCGCTTTCCAGTTGTCCACTTCCTTCCCTTTATCCTTCCATGCCAATCCAAATCAGTGATCAGCTCGACGCCGGCGCGATCGTCGTCACGCAGGCAAATAGCCCGCACGATATTCAGCTTCAACTCCGCAAGGATTCCCATGCCGACTTTGCGCAGTGGTTCTATTTCCGTTTACAAGGAGCACGGAATGCGGCGTGCACCATGCGCATCCGGAATGCGGGCCAGGCGACGTATCCCGGTGGCTGGAAGGATTACCAGGCGGTGGCGAGCTACGACCGCAAGGATTGGTTTCGGGTGCCGACCTCGTTCGATGGAGAGGTCTTGACCATTCAGCATACGCCTGAACGCGACAGCGTCTATTACGCATACTTCGAGCCGTATTCCTGGGAACGTCATCTGGATATGGTGGCCCGTGCGCAGGCCTCGCCGCGTGTTCGCGGTGCTTGCCTTGGCAGCACCGTGGATGGCCGCGATATTGACTTGCTTGTGATCGGCGACCCTGCCGCCGCGAAAAAAATCTGGGTGATCGCACGCCAGCATCCGGGCGAGAGCATGGCGGAATGGTTTGTCGAGGGGATGGTCGACGCATTGACGGACAAGAGCAATCCGGTCGCGCGCCGCCTGTTGCAGCACGCGGTGTTGTACGTGGTTCCCAACATGAACCCTGATGGCGCGGTACGGGGCAATCTGCGTACGAACGCGGCGGGCGCCAATCTCAACCGCGAATGGATGGCGCCGTCGCCCGAGCGCAGCCCTGAGGTGTACGCGGTCCGAAACAAGATTCATGAAACCGGCTGCGATGTGTTTCTCGACGTGCATGGCGATGAAGCCTTGCCGTATGTGTTTGTTGCTGGTTGCGAGATGCTGGAGGGGTTCAGCGCGGAGCAGGCGGCGGAGCAGCAGGAATTCATCGAGGCGTTCAGGATGGCAAGCCCGGATTTTCAGACCGAGCACGGCTATGCCGCGTCGAAATACCGGGAAGAGATGTTGCAACTGGCATCAAAGTACATCGGCCATACCTTCAAATGCGTGTCGCTGACCCTCGAAATGCCGTTCAAGGATAATGCGCAGCTTCCGGATCCGCGCGTCGGCTGGAACGGTGCCCGCAGCGCCAGGCTGGGGGAAGCGGTTCTGCAGCCGATGCTGCGGATGGTCGGGAAGGAGTCGTAATGGGCGTAGAAATCGAACGCAAATTCCTGGTGCGCGATGCGCGCTGGAAGGCAATGGGGCAGGGCATGCTGATCCGGCAAGGCTATCTTTCGTCGCACGGCGATCGCATTGTGCGCGTGCGTATCCTGGACAAGGAAGCGGTTCTGACGATCAAGGGTCGAAGCAAGGGAGCGACACGCGGGGAATGGGAATATCCGATCCCGTTGGCCGATGCGGAAGTATTCCTCGACACGCTCTGCGAAAAGCCGCTTATCGAGAAATACCGGTATCGCATTCCGCACGACGGCATGACCTGGGAAGTCGATGAGTTCCTTGGTGAGAATGCCGGCCTGGTCGTGGCGGAAATCGAGCTGGATGCCGAGGACCAGGCGTTTTCAATTCCCGACTGGATCGGTGACGACGTGACGCACGATGCCCGCTATGTCAACGCCAATCTGCTGCGCCATCCATTCAGCAAATGGTAAGCAGAAGGACGTGAACGGAAGTAGGTGAGCGGTCAGTGGAAGTGGCCGGTCCCAGTTGGCGCATCGTCCGGCATTTCGGCATGCACCAGCTCCGCGTCCGGGTCCGGGTAGAGCGGTGCACCGCAGTCTTCGCAAAACTCCAATGGGAATCGCTCCGCATGCCGCTTGATGTGCACGATGCCGCATTCCCTCAGCAACGTCAGGATCTCTTCCAGCGGCGTGCGGCGCTCGGCGAGCATCGCATCTTCATCGCTGCTGCCCATGGTTTCCACCAGCGCCGCGACTTCCGGGTCAGCTTCGTCTTCCTGTCCATACAGCGGCCATACGACGCCATACACGACTTCCGGGCTGTGGCGCAGCGTGAAGCCGATCCTGTATTCATCGATGCGCGCTCCGATCGGCTGCTCGCCGAAGCCGCCGATGATGGCCCGCAGGTCCTGTGATTCAACGCCGAGCGTATTGGTGAGGTAATTGACCGCGGCGCTGATGGATGCGGGGCGGATCAGTTTATCGGCTTCCCGGCACGCAAAGTAATACGCCTCGGGTAACAGCAGTTCGATGCTGCAGCCCGGCAGCAGTTGCATGATGTTGGGCGTGGCTTGCGTGCGCCATTGCCTGTATGCCGGATCGCGTTCGGCCGGATTCAGTGCGGACTGCCAGCGGAACAGTGGCTCGCCCCTGGGCGCGGCGACCACCGCGAGCAGGTAGCGGGTATCGGCCAGAAAAGGCGCTGTTTCCGGCGGATTCGGCTGCGGACGAAGCGGTGCGTTCTTGATGACAGCCTGTGCCATGCGCTGGGTCAGTGCATAGGTCTCGGCATGGCTGCGTGGGAGTTGGTCGATGGCATACAAGGTGGGCGCAAGCAGGAGCCGCGCCTCGGCCGCAAGGACATGCGCCCCGAGATGCGCCGACAGGGTGGTGCGCATCTCCCCGGCGATCGGACCGGAGGCAATCGAATAGCGCGTCCAGGCAAGAATCGGCGCGGCGATCAGCAGCGCGTCGTATTCCACGCCGTCATGTTCGATCGTGCAGGACTCGCTGGCGGCCTCGGCCGCATCCATCAGGCAGTCATAAGCGCCGGGATCGGACTTGAAGAGGTGATCCAGTGCGGCATCGATGGTGTCCTGGTGGCCGGTTTTCAGAAGCTTGTGCAGCAGCTTGTCGAGGCCGTTTTCCCAGGACTTTTCCTCGGTCCGGCTGGAGGACTGCATCAGCCCTTGCGCAAGGTCAACGAGACGATGGCTGTCACTGGAAAGTTTGAGGGTGGTGCTTTTGGAAGGACGACGCATGGCGGATCAGACACTGGACAGAGGAGGGTATTGTAGTTGATTCAACGCCGGTATAGCGAGTCGGGATTCCGGGTGACCAAATCGAAGCATAGCGAAGCGTCGGCGGTCCGGTCTGCGCAAAGTCGACTTTCCGGTGGATAGGCGGAAAACGTGACTGCGGTGGCAGGGATGCACGACCTTGCTGGCGGGGTAATGCCGGGAATTGCGGAGAGATCGATGCACCGCGCGACGGGATTCGATCGCGCGGCAACGGGATGTGCAGTTACTTCGATGCGGGTGCGGGAGTGGCTGGTGTTGCCGGAGCAGGTGTCGCCGGTGCGGACGATTCCACAGGGCTGTGACCGCCTGCCTCACCTTGCATATCCACCTTATCGCCACCTTTCATGATGACGAACAACGCCAGCGCCGCAAAGGCAACAAACGCCAAGAAAATTTTCCACATAATCGTCTCCTGTTGAGGGTAGGTACAAAAACGCCGGCATACACCGGCGTTTCTTAGAACACGACAATACAGGACGTTGCTTACAGCTTGCTTGCAGCCTTCACCGGCGGTCCGCAGCGTGTATCAGTGACCCGATCTGTTGATTTGCATCAACTTGACATGCCACGCTGCCGGGACACCTTCGTCAGCATTCGCGGGGAAGGCGCCCGGCCTCCTGACGGAGCGGCGATGCGGATCGCATCACGAACTTCGTCGGGCAGTGCTTAAGCAGCCAGGAGCTGCCTGAGCACGAATGGCAGGATGCCGCCGTGCTTGTAGTAGTCGACTTCGATCGGCGTATCGATACGGAGCAGGACTTTGACCTCCTGCTTGCTGCCGTCGGCACGGTTGATCACCAATGTCGCCTGCTGCTGCGGTTTGATGTCGCTTTCGATCCCTTTCAGATCGAACGTCTCATTACCCGTGATGCCCAGCGTTGTGACGCTGTCGTCGCCGAGGAACTGCAGCGGCAATACGCCCATGCCGACCAGGTTGGAACGATGGATACGCTCGAACGAACGCGCGATGACCGCCTTGACGCCGAGCAATTGCGTGCCCTTTGCAGCCCAGTCGCGAGACGAACCGGTGCCATATTCTTCGCCAGCGAAGATCATGGTCGGCACATTGTCGCCGACGTATTTCATGGCCGCATCGTAGATGGACATTTCTTCGCCGGTTGGCTGATGGATCGTCAGGCCGCCTTCGACGCGGGAGCCGTCCGGCTTGGCCGGGATCATCAGGTTCTTGATGCGGACATTCGCGAATGTGCCGCGCATCATCACTTCATGGTTACCGCGGCGCGAGCCGTAGGAATTGAAGTCGGCTTTCAGAACGCCGTTTTCCAGCAGCCACTTGCCTGCCGGGCTGGTTTCCTTGATGGAGCCGGCCGGGGAGATGTGGTCGGTGGTGATCGAGTCGCCGAACACGCCAAGCGCACGTGCGCCGGAAATGCCTGTCGCTGCTTCTTTCGGCTGCATGGCGAAGCCTTCGAAGAACGGTGGCTCGGCGATGTAGGTGGATTTCGGCCAGTTGTAGACTTCGCCTTTTGCAACGCCCTTGATCTGCTCCCACAGTTTGCCTGGAGCGCCCTGTACGTCGGCGTAGTTTTCCTTGAAGGTCTTGGCGTTCATCGCAAACTTCATCAGCTTGTTGATTTCTTGCGAAGTCGGCCAGATATCGCCGAGGAAGATTTCCTTGCCGCCCTTGCCCTTGCCGACAGGCTCGGTCATCAGGTCGCGGGTCACATTGCCTGCGATCGCATACGCCACGACCAGCGGTGGGGAGGCGAGGAAATTGGAGCGGATGTTCGGGTGAATACGTGCTTCAAAGTTGCGGTTGCCCGACAGGACGGCGGACGCGACGATGTCGTTCTTCACGATCGCTTCGTTCATCGGCGGTGTCAGGTCGCCGGCATTGCCGATGCAGGTGGTGCAGCCGTAAGCCGTTACGCCGAAGCCGAGCTTTTCCAGGTAAGGCAGCAGGCCAGCCGCTTCCAGGTACTTGGTGACGACGCGCGATCCGGGAGCAAGCGAGGTCTTGATGTGCGGCGAGACGGTCAGGCCGGCTTCGACCGCTTTTTTCGCCAGCAGGCCGGCGGCCAGCAGGACGCTCGGATTCGAGGTGTTGGTGCAGGAGGTGATGGCGGCAATCAGCACGTCGCCGTTGCGGACCTTGATGCCGTCGGATGTCTCATACACCGCATCCAGATCTTCCTGCTTCTTGTTGAAGCCGTTGTCGGCAGGGGACTTGGAGAACAGGTCTGCAAAGGTCGACTTCACATTGCCGATTTCGATACGGTCTTGCGGACGCTTCGGACCGGCGAGCGACGGTGCCACGGTGCCGAGGTCGAGTTCGACCACCGAGGTGTAATCGATGTCGCCGGCGCGTGGAATGCCGAACAGGTTCTGCGCCTTGAAGTAATTCTCGAACGCATCGATTTCCGCCTTGGTGCGGCCGGTGCCCTTGAAGTAGTCGATCGTCGCTTCGTCGACAGGGAAGAAGCCCATGGTGGCGCCGTATTCCGGTGCCATGTTGCCGATGGTGGCGCGGTCGGTGGTGGACAGGGATGCTGTACCCTCGCCGAAGAATTCGACGAATTTGCCGACGACCTTGTGCTTGCGCAGCAGTTCGGTGATGGTGAGCACCAGGTCGGTCGCGGTAACGCCTTCGCGCAGTTGGCCGGTCAGGTTCACGCCGACCACATCCGGTGTAAGGAAGTAGACCGGCTGGCCCAGCATGCCGGCTTCCGCCTCGATGCCGCCCACGCCCCAGCCGACAACGCCGATACCGTTGATCATGGTGGTGTGGGAGTCGGTGCCGACCAGTGTGTCGGGATAGTAGACGTCAGCCTTTTTGTGCACGCCTCGCGCGAGGTATTCGAGGTTGACCTGGTGAACGATGCCGAAGCCCGGTGGAACCACGCCGAATGTGTCGAATGCCTGCATGCCCCATTTCATGAACTGGTAACGCTCATTGTTGCGCTGGAATTCCAGCTTCATGTTGAGGTCCAGCGCATTCTTCTGGCGGTAATGGTCGATTTGCACCGAGTGGTCAACCACGAGGTCGACCGGTACCAGCGGCTCGATGTTCTTTGGCTTTATACCCATCTTGGAGGCAACGCCGCGCATTGCTGCGAGGTCGGCGAGAAGAGGAACGCCGGTGAAGTCCTGCAACACGACCCGTGCCACGACGAACGGAATCTCGTTCACGCGCGCGGCATTCGGTTCCCAGCTCGCCAGTTCGCGCACATGTTCTTCGGTCACTTTCTTGCCGTCGCAATTGCGGAGCACCGATTCCAGCACGATGCGAATCGATACCGGCAGACGCGAGATGTTGATGCCGAGCTTTTTTTCGAGCGCCGGTAGCGAATAGAACTTGCCTTTTTTGGAATCCGAAATCTTGAATTCCTTCAGCGTATTCAGTGTGTTGCGGGACATGACCTCTCCTTAAATGCGAATCAACTGATTATAAAAATGACATTATTACGGGGACTTCAATGCAATGATCTCAATGCGATGAAATCAAATTCGGTACGTCTTGGGTGAAGGCGGCGAAGGCTTTATCCAGGCCTCGCCGCCTTTGCCCGGCTAATCACTAGCCAATGAGCTTTTCAGCAATCCCGGCGCCGCCATCTTGAGCTGCTCTGGATTTTTGCATTCGTTCGCGAGCTGCTGGCCCTTCTTCGAATCGAGCAGCATGCCCTTGGCGGGAATGTCGATCCATACCCAGCCGTTCTTGAGGTTCTCGAACCGGTTGGCGCCAGTCGTCGTCTCCACGCGGGTCATGCGACGAAGCTGCTTCTTGTAGCGCAGGGCGATGTGCTTGTTGTCCTCCTGATTCCGGAAGATGGTCAGCTTGTTGCCGAGTTCGCAATCATATTCCGTAGAAGCAGACGACGCGACGTCGGGTTCCTGATCATCGTCATCCGTCGCGGCGGCATCCGCTTTCGGCGCTGCCTTTTTGGCCGGCGCCTTCTTTGCGGCAGCTTTTTCGGCTTTCTTCTCGGCGTCGCTCTGTGCGTGAGCTGGGAATGCGAATGCCAGGCTGGCGGTGGCAAGAATCAGTATGTGGGGCAGTTTCATTCGTCGTCTCCGGGAGTGCGCGTGCCGGTTTGCATACCGGACAACACTGCACTTTTACTCATAACAGGCCCGCCGCCGCTTCCGGCATGGGCAGGCCACTCAATTTGGCTCGTTGCAGAATGGTCCAGTAGTACCGATAACTGGCTCTATCGTGCAGCTTGCCGTTGTATTGTATCGGTCCCCAGTGCGCATTCTTCGCTTCGTTGAGTATGGCTGTTGCGTCGTTGATCTCCGAGCTGCGAGGCGCCAGAGATTTGAGGATGGGTTTGATCTGGCCCGGATGAATGCTCCACATCCGGGTGTAGCCGAATTCCGAGGACGCCCGCTGCGCATCGCCGGCGACGACTGCGGTGTCCTTGATCTCCGTTGTCACGTTGTGCGAAGGCACTTTGCCGTATGCGTGGCAGGCCGCCGCGATCTCGAGCTTGGCGCGCGTCACCAGTGGATGGGTAAATTGTCCCGGGCTGCGCATCGCGTTGCCGGGGATCGCGCCGTAATGCGCCGATACGAAATCCATGATGCCGAACGACAGGCACTCGACTTGCGGCAATGCCGCGATCGCCCGCACATCGGCGAGGGCGCCATGGGTCTCTATCAGCACATGCAACGGCAGGTCGGAGCGTCCCGCCGCACCGGCAAACCGGTTGACGACCGAGGCAGCCTGTACGACATCCGCCAGGCATTCGACTTTTGGAAGGACGATATAGGCGAGGCGTTGCGCCTGTTCGCAAATGATGGATACGTCCTGTTCGAAAGAGGGATGCGTGCAGTCATGGACGCGTGCGCCGATGCGGCCGTGCGCATTCTCTTCGCTCGCGACCAGCGCCGCGATCAGGCGGGCGTGCGCTTCTTCATTGCCGGCGCTGGCGCCGTCTTCGCAGTCCAGCGTGATGTCAAAGACAGGACCAAGTTCTTGTTGCAGCGCAATCGATTTCCGCATCAGCTTTTCGGAGCCGGCGTAATGATCGCAGACCGGGATGGATGCCGGCTGGCGTTTACCCTGGAATAAGACCTCGGAAGGGTGCATGAAAACTTGACTTCTGTTGGGGGAAAGACAAGGACGCCGTAGCGCCCTTGTTTATTTTGCGTTACTTAGCCTACCAGGTGCTTCACGCCGTCACGCTCTTCCATGAGCTCTTTCAACGTGAGGTTGATGCGCTCCTGCGAGAATGCGTCGATCTGCAGGCCCTGGACGATGGAGTACTCGCCATTCTGCGTGGTCACCGGATAGCCGAACATCGTGCCTTCCGGGATGCCGTAGGAGCCGTCCGACGGAATGCCCATTGTGGTCCATTTGCCGTTGGTGCCGAGCACCCAGTCGCGCACGTGGTCAATGGCTGCGTTCGCTGCGGATGCCGCCGAAGACAGGCCGCGCGCCTCGATGATGGCCGCGCCGCGCTTGCCGACTGTCGGCAGGTACACATCCTTGGTCCATGCGTCATCGTTGACCAATGCCTTGGCCGGCTGACCGTCGACGGTCGCATGAGTGAAGTCGGCGTACATCGTGGGGGAATGATTGCCCCAGACGCACAGCTTCTCGATCGAGGTGACCGGCTTGCCGACCTTGGCTGCAAGCTGGGACAGCGCGCGGTTGTGGTCCAGGCGCAGCATTGCGGTGAAATTCTTGGATGGCAGGTTCGGTGCCGATTTCATGGCGATATAGGCATTGGTATTGGCCGGGTTGCCGACGACCAGCACCTTGACGTTGCGCGATGCGACGGCGTCGAGCGCCTTGCCCTGTACCGTGAAGATCTGGGCGTTTGCTTCGAGCAGGTCCTTGCGCTCCATGCCGGGGCCGCGCGGACGGGCGCCGACCAGCAGCGCAACGTCGATGTCCTTGAATGCGGTCATCGGGTCGCTGTGCGCAGTCATGCCTGCGAGAAGCGGAAACGCGCAGTCGTCGATTTCCATCATGACGCCCTTGAGCGCCTTCTGTGCTTTTTCGTCAGGGATTTCCAGCAGTTGCAGAATGACCGGCTGGTCTTTGCCAAGCATGTCGCCGTTGGCGATGCGGAAGAGCAGGGAATAGCCGATTTGACCGGCGGCACCGGTGACGGCGACGCGCATAGGGGCTTTAGCCATGTTGAATCTCCAGAGTGGTGAGAAGACGGTGTCGAAACTTGACAAGGTTTTAGGTAAGCTTGCAATGATACCGTTGAAACCCTGCCAAGCCTACTAGAGCGTCGGTCAAAAATGGGTGCGGGGCCGTCTCGAGCCTGCCGAAGTCGACTAAGTGGATGGCGCACCACCCACAGTACTTCGATTGTCTGACTGACCTTGCCCCCGAACGCATTTTCAACATCCGCTCAAAGCGGTTCAAGCTACATGCGTAATATGCGCCGCAAGCAATGCACAGCGTAAATATTGCCCGCGAGTGTAGGCTTAGCAGGCTGGTCTGTCAACGCCTATCTTATATCTTATATAAGACATATCACATCAATTTTTGCTGGACGGAAAGCGGCGTTTCGTGGTGAAATCGTAAGTTATGAGTTCCGTCCCGCCCAACATACCAAGCAGCGGCGCTTCCGGCGCAGGAGCGGGAGTTTCCAGCTCCGGCACGTCTCCCACTTTCAGTCCCCTTTACCAGCAAATCAAGGCGCTCATCACGCAAAGCCTGCAGTCCGGCGAGTGGAAGCCGGGCGAGTTGATCCCGAGCGAGGTCGAGCTTGCCAATCGCTTCAAGGTCAGCCAGGGCACCGTTCGCAAAGCGATCGACGAACTTGCCGCTGAAAATCTTGTGGTGCGGCGGCAAGGCAAGGGAACGTTTGTCGCCACCCACCACGAAGCCCGCGCGCAGTTCCGGTTCCTGAGGCTGATGCCGGATGCGGGTGAGCCGCATTACGCCGAAAACAGGATCCTGGATGTCAAGCGCCTGCGCTCGCCAGCCGAGCTCGCGCGCCTGCTGGACATCAAATCGGGCGATTCCGTGATTTTTATCAAGCGTGTGCAGTCCTTCGACGCCATCCCCACCATCGTCGAGGAGATCTGGCTGCCTGGTGTCCTGTTCAAAGGTTTGACTGCGGAACGATTGAGCGAATACAAGGGGCCAATGTACGGCCTGTTCGAGACGGAGTTCGGCACCCGGATGATTCGCGCGACCGAGAAGATCCGGGCGGTCTCCGCCGATGAGCAGACGGCGGAATTGTTGGGGATTGAGGTCTCTACGCCCTTGTTAAGTGTCGAGAGGGTGTCATATACGTATGGCGACAAGCCGGTGGAAGTGAGGCGTGGTTTGTACCTGACAGACCGGCATCACTATCAAAATGAGTTGAGCTGAGCATCTGTCGCCACCGTTTCCGGAGGGCGCAATTTCTGGTTGATAACAAACTTATTGCGCACGATGCATAATATCAGTTGGTGTGCTGCACAAAAATCGGCGAAAATTACGTGATTGTTAAGCTCTGGAGGTCTTGTCATGTCTGAAGCCATAAATAAGCCCCGGCGGGAACCGGTAACAAAACCCCGGCGGGACTATGGCGTAATGAGTTTTGCACAAACCGTGCATTACCGTCTGCCGCTAGCCGGCTTTGTATCCATCTTTCACCGCGTCAGCGGCGGACTGATGTTCCTGCTTCTCCCATTCATCCTTTACATGCTCGACCAGAGCCTGATCTCCGAAATCTCATTCGAGTATTTCAAAGGATTCGTTTCCCACTGGTTCGTCAAGCTTGTCATTCTGGCCTTGGTCTGGGCCTATCTCCACCATTTCTGCGCCGGCATTCGCCACCTGGTCATGGATCTGCATGTTGGACTGGACAAGGATAGCGCACGCAAATCCGCAGTCGGCGTATTCGCCATCAGTCTTCCGCTGACCTTGCTGGTGGCATTGAAATTGTTCGGAGCATTCTAAATGGCAAAAAATAACATCGGACCGAAGCGTCTTGTTGTCGGCGCGCATTACGGCCTTCGTGACTGGCTGGCGCAACGCGTCACTGCAATCGTCATGGCGGTGTACACGGTCATCCTGCTTGTCGCATTTCTTTCCGCAAATAATTTCGGTTACGAGGGCTGGGCAGGGCTGTTCTCCCACCAGTGGTTCAAGATCGCCACCTTCGTCACTTTGCTTTCGCTGTTCTACCACGCCTGGGTCGGTATGCGAGACATCTGGATGGACTATGTCACCGGATCGGTCGCCTTGCGGCTTGTTTTTCAAATCGCTACCGTCGTATGGCTCATCGGCTGCGCCGGTTGGGCAGCGCAGATCATCTGGAGAACCTAATCGTGGCAGCTATCAAATCTTCCATTCCTTCACGTCGCTTTGATGCCGTGATCGTCGGAGCCGGCGGTTCCGGCATGCGCGCTTCCCTGCAACTCGCCGAAGCCGGCCTGAATGTCGCAGTTCTGTCCAAGGTCTTCCCGACCCGTTCGCATACCGTGGCGGCGCAAGGCGGCATCGGCGCCTCGCTGGGCAATATGTCGGAAGACAACTGGTACTGGCATATGTTCGATACCGTCAAGGGATCGGACTACCTGGGTGACCAGGATGCTATCGAATTCATGTGCCGCGAGGCGCCGAAAGTGGTCTACGAGCTGGAACATTTCGGCATGCCGTTCGACCGCAATCCGGATGGCACGATTTATCAGCGCCCGTTCGGCGGTCATACCGCCAATTTCGGTGAAAAGCCGGTGCAGCGTGCCTGCGCGGCGGCGGACCGGACCGGTCATGCCTTGCTGCACACCCTGTATCAGCGAAACGTTCGCGCCAAGACACATTTCTTCGTTGAATGGATGGCCATCGACCTCGTGCGTGATGCCGAAGGCGATGTGCTCGGCGTCGTTGCGCTTGAGATGGAAACCGGTGAGGTGATGATCCTCGAAGCGAAGACGACGCTGTTTGCAACTGGCGGAGCAGGGCGTATCTGGGCGGCGTCCACGAATGCGTTCATCAATACCGGCGACGGCATGGGCATGGCGGCTCGCGCGGGTCTGCCGCTCGAAGACATGGAGTTCTGGCAGTTTCACCCGACCGGCGTGTCCGGTGCAGGTGTGCTGATCACGGAAGGCGTACGCGGCGAGGGCGGTATCCTCATCAACTCCAACGGCGAACGTTTCATGGAGCGCTATGCGCCCACGCTGAAGGATCTGGCGCCGCGGGACTTCGTATCCCGTTCGATGGACCAGGAAATCAAGGAAGGCCGCGGTTGCGGCCCGAACAAGGATCACGTGTTGCTGGACCTGCGCCATATCGGCGCCGATACCATCAAGAAACGTCTGCCGTCGATTCTCGAGATCGCACACAAGTTTGCGAATGTCGATGCAACCAAGGAACCAATTCCCGTCGTGCCGACGATCCATTACCAGATGGGTGGAATCCCGACCAATGTGTATGGCCAGGTCGTGGTGCCGAAGAACGGCAATCCGAATGAAATCGTCAACGGCATGTATGCGATCGGCGAGTGTGCCTGCGTATCCGTGCACGGCGCAAACCGCCTCGGCACCAATTCGCTGCTCGACCTCGTCGTTTTCGGTCGCGCCGCCGGCAATCACATCGTCCAGAGCAACCTGAAAGCGCAAAGCCACAAGCCGCTGCCGGCAGACGCTGCCGATCTGGCAATGTCCCGTCTGGCACGACTGGAGTCGAGCACAGGTTCTGAGCGCGTACAGGATGTTGCGAATGCGATCCGTGCGACGATGCAGCAGTTCTGCGGCGTGTTCCGTACGGATGAGTTGCTGCAGACCGGCGTGCGCAAGATCATGGAACTCGACGAGCGGCGCAAGCATGTGTCGTTCAAGGACAAGTCGATGGTGTTCAATACAGCCCGCGTGGAGGCGCTGGAGTTGGACAATCTGATCGAGACCGCCAAGGCAACCATCGTATCGGCTGCCGCTCGCAAGGAATCACGTGGCGCCCATGCGCATAGGGACTATGAGCAGCGCGACGACGAAAACTGGATGAAGCACACCCTGTTCTTCTCCGAAGGCAACCGCCTCGATTACAAGCCGGTGAACACCAAGCCGTTGACGGTGGAGACCTTCAAGCCGAAAGCAAGGACGTTTTAATTTATCGGTGCCGGCTCCAGGTGAACCGGCACTGAAACAGATTTCAGGAAGCAGGCGGCATTTCGGTCGGCCTGCTTCCGCAAATTTTCGATAAGGCCAGAACATGCCACGTACTCTCAAGTTTCAGATTTATCGCTACGATCCGGACAAGGATGCCAAGCCTTACATGCAGGACTTGACGGTAGAACTCCAGGATACCGACAAGATGCTGCTGGATGCGCTGCAGCGTATCAAGTCGGATGTGGATGACTCGCTCGCGTTGCGCCGTTCCTGCCGGGAAGGCGTGTGCGGTTCGGATGCAATGAACATCAACGGCAAGAACGGTCTTGCCTGCACGACCAACCTGAACGAATTGAGCCAGCCGATCGTGTTGCGTCCTTTGCCGGGGTTGCCGGTCATCCGCGATCTTATCGTCGACATGACGCAATTCTTCAAGCAATACCATTCGATCAAGCCGTTCCTCATCAATGAAAGCATCCCGCCGGAGAAGGAGCGTCTCCAGTCGCCGGCCGAGCGCGAGGAACTGGACGGCCTGTACGAGTGCATTCTGTGCGCATGCTGCTCGACATCCTGCCCGTCATTCTGGTGGAATCCAGACAAGTTCGTCGGTCCGGCCGGTCTGCTGCAGGCATATCGCTTCATCGCTGACAGCCGTGACCAGGCGACCAACGAGCGTCTTGATAACCTCGAAGATCCATACCGCCTGTTCCGTTGTCACACGATCATGAACTGCGTGGATGTGTGTCCGAAAGGCCTGAATCCGACCCGGGCGATCGGCAAGGTCAAGGAATTGATGGTGCGCCGTACGGTGTAACCGTCCTCAGGGCGGGACAGATGATGTCCCGCCTTGTTTTTGCGCCAGCGGACTTTTCTCGCGGACGGCGCATGCATTAAGCGAATGAACATATGTCGATACCCCACCAGGCGGACCCGGTAAAAAGAGCCAGGCTTCGCTGGCGCGCACGTCGCGGCCTGCTTGAAAACGATCTGATCATCAGCCGCTTTCTGGATGCCCACGAAGCGAGCATGACCGATGCAGAGGTCGAGGCATTTTCCAGCCTGATGGATTTGGCAGATGGCGAGTTGATGGATCTGCTGTTGGCGCGCAAAGAGCCCGACGGAGAACTGGATTCGCCGCATATCCATGCGTTGCTGGAGAGAATGCGCAAGGCCTGACGCGGACTATATTAATTTTTTTAACCATCGACTTACCCCTCCTTATTTAAAGGAAGAGACATGACCAATTCTGATATAAAAGCAACGCTTTCGTTTTCCGACGGTTCCCCTTCGCTGGAGCTTCCTATCTATAAGGGCACGGTCGGTCCGGATGTCATTGATATCCGCAAGCTGTATGGGGCAACGGGCAAATTCACCTATGACCCCGGATTCATGTCGACTGCTGCCTGTAACTCGTCAATCACATACATCGACGGCGACAAGGGCGAACTGCTGTATCGCGGCTACCCAATCGAGCAACTGGCAGTCAATTGCGACTTCCTTGAGACTTGCTACCTGCTGCTCAACGGCGAACTGCCGAACGCAGACCAGAAGAAGAAGTTCGTCAGCACCGTAACCAACCACACAATGGTTCACGAGCAGATGCAGTTCTTCTTCCGTGGATTCCGCCGTGACGCGCACCCGATGTCGGTGCTGGTCGGTACGGTGGGCGCTCTGGCATCCTTCTACCACGACTCGCTGGATATCAATGATCCGCACCATCGTGAAGTGTCGGCGATCCGCTTGATCGCAAAGATGCCGACGCTGGTTGCGATGGCATACAAATATTCCGTCGGACAGCCTTTCGTCTATCCACGCAACGACCTCTCCTACAGCGCCAACTTCATGCGCATGATGTTCTCGACGCCATGCGAAGAGTACAAGGTCAATGACGTCCTGGTACGTGCACTCGATCGCATCCTGATTCTGCACGCGGACCACGAGCAGAACGCATCGACATCGACGGTGCGTTTGTCGGGATCGTCAGGCGCCAATCCGTTCGCATGTATCGCTGCCGGTATCGCCTGCCTGTGGGGTCCTGCCCACGGCGGCGCCAACGAAGCCGCACTGAACATGCTCAAGGAAATCGGCACGGTCGACAAGATCGGCGAGTTCGTCAAGCAGGTGAAGGACAAGAACTCCGGCGTCAAGCTGATGGGCTTTGGCCACCGTGTTTATAAAAACTACGACCCGCGTGCCAAGCTGATGCGCGAGACCTGCCATGAAGTTCTGAACGAACTGGGCCTGCAGAACGATCCGTTGTTCAAGCTTGCAATGGCACTGGAGAAGGTGGCCCTGGAAGATGAATACTTCGTATCCCGCAAACTTTATCCAAATGTCGACTTCTACTCCGGCATCGTACAGTCCGCTCTCGGTATTCCTGTTTCGCTGTTCACCGGTATCTTCGCGATGGCGCGTACCGTCGGCTGGATTGCCCAATGGAACGAGATGATTTCCGATCCTGAACAAAAGATCGGTCGTCCGCGCCAGCTGTTCGTCGGTTCGGAGCCGCGTGCAGTACCGCCGATGGACAAGCGCAAGTAAATTGCGATTTGCCTGATGCGAAAAAAGCGGGTCCTTTGTGGCCCGCTTTTTTGTTGACCGGAATAACTATGCTATTCTAGCGGCTCGATCGTATCCGAACACTTCAGGTCACGTAGCCCTTCCCCCCACAACTTGATGTGCGATCCGCTAACCGGTCAGGCCGTGTCGCGGAAGGTTTAATAACCCGCTAATCTCGCGAAACGCGAAGAAAGGTGAGCAAGATGATGCAGCAGTACTTCTCCAATTCCTATCTGTTTGGAGGAAACGCACCGTACGTTGAAGAACTGTACGAGGCTTACCTCAACAATCCCGGCTCCGTGCCTGACAACTGGCGCGCCTATTTCGACGCGATGCAGAACGTCCCGGCGGTCGATGGCTCGACCAAGCCCGATGTCGCTCACGCCCCAGTAATCGCATCATTCGCAGAACGCGCCAAGCAAGGCCCGATTCGCACCGTAACCGCGTCGACCGACATGGAAATGGGGCGCAAGCGTGTCGCCGCAACACAATTGATTGCCGCATATCGCTTCCTCGGAAACCGCTGGGCCAATCTCGATCCGCTGCAGCGCCAGGAACGTCCCGCCATTCCGGAATTGGAGCCGAATTTCTACGGTTTCACCGATGCGGATATGGACATCGTCTTCAATATCAGCAATACCTACTTCGGACCCGAGACCGCGTCTTTGCGCGATCTGCTCAATGCCTTGCGCGACACCTATTGCCGGTCGATCGGCGCTGAATTCATGTACGTCAGCGATCCGGCACAGAAGCGCTGGATCCAGGAGCGCCTGGAATCGGTCCGTTCGACACCGAACTTCTCCGACCAGAAAAAACGCCATATTCTGGAACGTTTGACCGCCGCGGAAGGCCTGGAACGCTATCTGCATACCCGGTACGTCGGCCAGAAACGTTTCTCGCTCGAAGGCGGGGAAAGCTTCATCGCATCCCTCGACGAAACCATCCAGCGCGCCGGTGAAAAGGGCGTTCAGGAAATCGTCATTGGCATGGCCCATCGTGGCCGCCTGAATGTGTTGGTCAACACGCTAGGCAAGATGCCGCAGGATCTGTTTGCCGAATTCGAAGGCAAGCACGCCGACGATCTGCCTGCCGGCGACGTCAAGTATCACCAAGGCTTCTCGTCCGACATTACGACGCCGGGCGGTCCGGTGCACCTTTCGCTGGCGTTCAATCCATCGCACCTCGAAATCGTCAATCCCGTCGTCGAGGGATCGGTCAAGGCCCGCATGGAGCGCCGCGGCGACAAGGACGGATCGCAGGTCATGCCGATCCTGGTGCACGGTGACGCCGCCTTCGCCGGCCAGGGCGTCGTCATGGAAACCCTGAACCTGGCGCAGACACGTGGATATGGCACAGGCGGTACGGTGCACATCGTCATCAACAACCAGATCGGTTTTACGACGTCCGACCCACGCGATTCCCGCTCGACGCTGTATTGCTCCGACGTCGTCAAGATGATCGAAGCGCCCGTGCTGCATGTCAACGGCGACGATCCGGAAGCGGTGGTATTTGCGACCCAGATCGCGCTCGACTACCGCCTCGAGTTCAAGAAGGACATCGTTGTCGATATCGTGTGCTTCCGTAAGCTGGGCCACAACGAGCAGGACACGCCTGCCCTGACACAGCCGCTGATGTACAAGAAAATCGGCCAGCATCCCGGCACGCGCAAACTGTATGCCGACAAGCTTGTCGCCCAAGGCACGATTCCGGGCGAAGGCGGCGACGAAATGGTCAAGGCATACCGCGATGCAATGGATGCCGGGCGCCATACCGTCGATCCGGTCATCTCCAACTTCAAGAGCAAGTATGCGGTCGACTGGATGCCGTTCCTCAACCGCAAATGGACCGATGCCGCCGATACCTCGGTGCCGCTGGCCGAGTTGAAGCGCCTCGCATCCCGCATTACCACTGTGCCTGAGAACTTCAAGGTCCACCCGCTGGTTGAAAAGGTGCTGAACGACCGTGCGGCGATGGGGCAGGGCGAACTCAATCTCGATTGGGGCATGGGTGAGCACCTGGCTTATGCATCGCTGGTGTCCTCCGGCTATGCGGTGCGGTTGACCGGACAGGATGCCGGACGCGGTACGTTCGTCCACCGTCACGCGGTGCTGCACGACCAGAACCGTGAACGCTGGGACGCGGGCAGCTACATCCCGTTGCAAAACGTGTCCGAGAATCAGGCGCCGTTCGCCGTCATCGATTCGGTGCTGTCCGAAGAGGCGGTGCTTGGCTTCGAATACGGGTATTCGACTGCCGAGCCGAATACCCTGACCATCTGGGAAGCGCAGTTCGGCGACTTCGCGAATGGCGCACAGGTCGTGATCGACCAGTTCATCAGTTCCGGTGAGGTGAAATGGGGCCGGGCCTCCGGCCTGGTGATGATGCTGCCGCACGGCTATGAAGGCCAGGGGCCGGAACACTCGTCGGCTCGCCTGGAGCGCTATCTGCAGCTCTGCGCAGACAACAATATGCAGGTGGTGCAGCCAACGACGGCCGCCCAGATTTTCCACCTGCTGCGCCGCCAGATGATTCGCCTGTTCCGCAAGCCGCTGGTCATCATGACACCGAAGTCGCTGCTGCGTAACAAGGATGCCGGTTCGCCGCTGTCCGAACTGGCGAAAGGTTCGTTCCAGACGGTGATCGGCGAGGTGGACGAGAAGATCGATCCGAAGAAGGTCAAGCGCGTCATCGCCTGCTCCGGCAAGGTGTACTACGAACTGGTCAATGCGCGCAAGGAACGTGCGCAGACCGACACGGCCATCATCCGCGTCGAGCAACTTTATCCGTTCCCGCACAAGGCCTTCGCGGCGGAATTGAAGCGCTTCCCCAACTTCACCGAACTGGTCTGGGCACAGGACGAACCGCAGAACCAGGGTCCCTGGTTCCAGATCCAGCACAACATTTTCGAAAACCTGGAAGACGGCCAGAAACTGGCATACGCAGGTCGTCCCGCCAGCGCATCGCCCGCGGTCGGCTATTACGACAAGCACTATGCGCAACAGAAGGCATTGATCGACACCGCGTTTTCCAAGCTCAAAGGTTTTGTGCTGACCAAATAAAGACCCGGCGGCACGCTAGAAGCTGGCGTGCCGAACGAACAACCCGAAACGGAGAGTTACATGGCAATTCTTGAAGTCAAAGTTCCACAACTGTCGGAATCCGTCGCCGAAGCGACGCTGTTGCAGTGGCATAAAAAGGTAGGCGACGTCGTCACGCGTGACGAAAACATGATCGACATCGAGACCGACAAGGTCGTGCTCGAGTTGCCTGCGCCGGACAGCGGCGTGATTACCGAAGTCATCAAGGGCGATGGCAGCACGGTGGTGGCCGGCGAAGTTATTGCAAAAATCGATACCGAAGCGAAGGCCGGCACCGCGGTGGCCGCCGCGCCGGCACCGGCACCTTCAACATCGACGGCGTCTGCGGGCGCGTCCGATCCTGTAGGTGCAGCAATTTCCGCCCTTGCTGCCAAGGCACCAGCTGGTTCCAGCGGTGTCGCGATGCCTGCTGCCGCAAAGATGCTGTCCGAAAACAAAATGACCGCCAGCCAGGTCGCCGGCACCGGACGTGATGGCCGCGTCACCAAAGGCGACGTCATCAACGCAACCCAGAACAAGGCTGCCGCCGTTCCTGCTCCGGCACCCGCCGCGCCATCCAAGCCTGCATTGCAGCAGGTCGCCGCGCCTGTTTCGCCCAACCTGGCAAACCGCCCGGAAGAACGCGTGCCGATGAGCCGCCTGCGTGCCCGTATCGCGGAACGCCTGCTGCAGTCGCAGTCGACCAACGCGATCCTGACGACCTTCAATGAAGTGAACATGTTGCCGGTGATGGAACTGCGCAATAAGTACAAGGACAAGTTCGAAAAAGAGCATGGCGTGAAGCTCGGCTTCATGTCGTTCTTTGTCAAAGCCGCTGTAGCCGCACTGAAAAAATATCCGGTCATCAATGCGTCGGTCGACGGTAACGACATCGTCTACCACGGCTATTTCGATATCGGTATCGCCGTCGGTTCGCCGCGCGGCCTGGTCGTCCCCATCCTGCGCGATGCGGACCAGATGTCCATCGCGGAAATTGAAAAGAAAATCGCCGAATTCGGTGTAAAGGCCAAGGACGGCAAGCTGACGCTGGAGGAATTGACCGGAGGAACGTTCTCGATCTCCAACGGCGGTGTTTTCGGTTCGATGCTGTCGACGCCGATCATCAACCCGCCGCAGTCCGCCATCCTCGGCGTGCACGCGACCAAGGATCGCCCGGTCGTCGAGAACGGTCAGATCGTCATTCGTCCGATGAACTATCTCGCCATGTCGTACGACCACCGCATTATCGACGGACGTGAAGCCGTCCTCGGACTGGTCGCCATGAAGGAAGCGCTGGAAGATCCCGCACGCTTGCTGCTGGATCTCTGATGGCGTCTTGCCGGGATTGCGACGCTCGCAATCCCGGTTTTTCATACGGCTAAATAGGTTGAATATGTCAAAAATTTTTGATGTGGTGGTTATTGGGGGCGGCCCCGGCGGGTATGTCGCAGCGATTCGCGCTGCGCAGCTTGGTTTTTCGGCCGCTTGTATCGACGACTGGAAAAATGCCAAGGGCGGTCCTGCCCCAGGCGGCACGTGCACCAATGTCGGCTGCATTCCATCCAAGGCGCTGTTGCAGTCATCCGAGAATTTCGAACATGCGGGGCACGGTTTTGCCGAGCACGGGATCGAGGTCAAGGGCCTCACCCTGAATCTGGGTCAAATGCAGGCGCGCAAGGACAATGTCGTCAAGCAGAACAATGACGGCATTCTCTATCTCTTCAAGAAAAACAAGGTCACGTTTTTCCATGGCCGCGGCAGTTTTGAAAAAGCCGATAGCGGCGGATATGCGATCAAGGTAACCGGCGCGAGCGAAGAGATAATTACCGGCAAGCACATCATTCTCGCAACCGGCTCCAATCCGCGTGCATTGCCCAGCGCACCGTTCGATGAGAATCTGATCCTGTCCAATACCGGTGCACTCGCGATCGATGGCGTGCCGAAGAAGCTGGGAGTGATCGGCGCCGGCGTGATCGGACTGGAAATGGGAAGCGTCTGGCGCCGCCTCGGAGCGGAAGTCACGGTGCTGGAAGCCCTTCCGGCATTCCTCGGCGCGGTCGATGAGCAGATTGCGAAGGAAGCGTTCAAGCTCTTTACCAAGCAAGGTCTGGCCATTCATTTGGGCGTGAAAATCGGTGCGATTACCGCAGGCAAGAAAGACGTAACCGTTGAATACACCGATGACAAGGGCGCTGCCCAGACTGCGGTGTTCGACAAGTTGATCGTATCGATCGGACGAGTGCCGAACACGATCGGTTTGAATGCCGAAGGTGTTGGCCTGAAACTCGACGAGCGTGGATTCATCGCGGTGGACGACGACTGCAAGACCAATCTTCCCAATGTGTGGGCAATCGGCGACGTGGTGCGTGGCCCGATGCTCGCCCATAAGGCGGAGGAAGAGGGCGTTGCGGTTGCCGAGCGTATTGCGGGTCAGCATGGGCACGTGAACTTCAACACAATTCCCTGGGTCATATATACATCCCCGGAAATCGCGTGGGTTGGCAAGACCGAGCAGCAATTGAAGGCCGAAGGCGTTGCCTATAAGTCGGGCACCTTCCCGTTCATGGCGAATGGTCGTGCTCGCGCGCTCGGTGATACCTCCGGTATGGTGAAGTTCCTGGCTGATGCCAAGAGCGACGAGATCCTTGGCGTGCATATGATCGGTCCGGTTGTCTCGGAACTGATCTCCGAAGCGGTCGTAGCAATGGAATTCCGTGCGTCCGCTGAAGATATCGCACGTATCTGTCACGCCCATCCGTCGCTTTCGGAAGCCACCAAGGAGGCCGCGCTGGCGGTCGACAAGCGTTCGCTTAACTTTTAAGAGGTCTGAAATGCGTCGTTCGATCTTGCTCCTGCCGCTGCTGATTGCTGCCTGCGCCACGACAGGATCGGACGGCGAGATTGCGATCGATACGGCCGTCAATGGTCAGCAATTGCCGGGCGCCAACTGCCTGGTTTCGACCAATAGCGGCAGCTGGAATGTCACTACTCCGGCATCGGTGAATGTCGGCAGTGCCAATGGCGATCTGCGGATTGTGTGCAATCGTGGCGGCTATCGAACCTCCGAGATGGTCTACCGGCCTTCCGGACCAGTCGGTTCGAATGTCGGTCTCGGTGTCGGCGGCGGCGGCCGCGTTCCTGGAGGTGCTGCACGCCGCGCGGGGTGAGG
>NZ_DAIUCO010000011.1:0-40233 GCF_036846085.1 Noviherbaspirillum sp.
ACACTGGAGTTGCCAAATGATTGCCAACCTGATCCGCTGGTCGATTGCCAACCGCTTCCTCGTGCTATTGGCGACCGTGATGATGACGGCCTGGGGCGTCTGGTCATTGTCGCGCACCCCTGTTGATGCCTTGCCCGATTTGTCCGATGTACAGGTGATCATCCGCACGACGTACGCTGGCCAGGCACCGCAGATTGTTGAAAACCAGGTGACGTACCCGCTCACCACCACCATGCTGTCAGTGCCGGGCGCGAAAACGGTGCGGGGCTATTCGTTCTTCGGTGACTCCTTCGTCTACATTCTTTTCGAAGATGGTACCGATCCGTACTGGGCGCGCTCGCGGGTACTGGAATACCTGAACCAGGTGCAATCACGGTTGCCACCCCAGGCAAAAGCGTCGCTCGGGCCCGATGCCACCGGTGTCGGCTGGGTGTACGAATATGCGCTGGTGGACCGCAGCGGCAAGATGGACTTGTCGCAGCTGCGCACGCTGCAGGACTGGTTCCTCAAATATGAACTCAAGACGGTGCCAAACGTGTCGGAAGTGGCAAGCATTGGCGGCATGGTCAGGCAATACCAGATCGTGCTCGATCCCGACAAGCTGCGCGCCTATAACATCCCGCATGGCAGGATCGTCGAGGCAGTGCAAAAGGCGAATCAGGAAACCGGCGGCTCGGTGCTCGAACTCGGCGAGGCGGAATACATGGTACGCGCGTCGGGCTACCTGCAATCGCTGGATGACTTCCGCAAAATACCGCTGACGACAACCGACGCCGGAGTATCGGTTCGGTTGGGCGATGTGGCACGAGTCCAGGTTGGCCCGGAGATGCGGCGCGGCATTGCCGAACTGAACGGCGAAGGGGAAGTCGCGGGCGGCGTAATCGTGATGCGGTCGGGGAAAAATGCACTGGAAACTATCGACGCGGTCAAGGCAAAGCTGGAGGCGCTGAAGCCCGGTTTGCCGGCAGGTGTCGAGATCATTCCGACCTACGACCGCTCACAATTGATCAACAGCGCTGTCAAAAATCTTGAGTTTAAGCTGATTGAAGAGTTTATCGTCGTGGCACTCGTCTGCGCAATATTCCTGTTTCACATCCGCTCGGCACTGGTGGCAATCATTTCACTGCCACTCGGGATTCTTGCAGCTTATATCGTCATGTATTACCAAGGCGTCAATGCCAACATCATGTCGCTGGGCGGCATCGCGATCGCCATTGGCGCGATGGTGGATGCGGCGGTGGTAATGATCGAGAACGCGCACAAGCACATCGAGGCGTGGGATCATGCGCATCCGGGCAAGAAACTGGAGGGGGACGCGCATTGGCGGGTGATCGGCGATGCGGCGGCGGAAGTGGGGCCGGCGCTTTTCTTCTCGCTCCTGATCATCGTGCTGTCGTTCATTCCGGTGTTTACACTGGAGGCGCAGGAAGGACGGCTATTTGCGCCGCTGGCCTTTACCAAAACCTATGCGATGGCCGCTGCTGCCGGCCTGGCGGTGACACTGATTCCGGTACTGATGGGCTATCTGATTCGCGGGCGCATTCCAGCCGAAAACAAGAATCCGCTCAACCGTTTCCTGATCGCGCTCTACCGGCCATTACTGGAACGCGTATTGCGCTTTCCAAAGACCACTTTACTGGTAGCGGCGCTGATTGCGGGCGTGACAATTTGGCCAATGACGCGGCTGGGCGGTGAATTCATGCCGCCGCTGGATGAAGGCGACCTGCTGTATATGCCATCCGCTTTACCTGGCCTGTCAGCCGGCAAGGTATCTGAACTACTGCAGCAAACCGACCGGTTGATCAAAACCGTTCCTGAAGTGGCTACTGTGTTCGGGAAGGCGGGCCGCGCTGAAACAGCAACGGATCCGGCTCCACTGGAAATGTTCGAGACCACGATCCAGTTCAAGCCGCGCGACCAATGGCGGCCAGGCATGACGCCCGACAAGCTGGTACAAGAACTTGACCGGGTGGTAAAGGTGCCAGGTTTGTCGAATATCTGGGTGCCGCCGATCCGCAACCGCATCGATATGCTGGCGACCGGCATCAAAAGTCCGGTCGGCGTCAAGGTCGCTGGTACGGATTTGAAAGAAATCGACCGCATCGCCAGCCAGATTGAACAGGCGGTGAAAAATGTGCCTGGTGTTTCTTCGGCGCTGGCCGAAAGACTGACTGGAGGCCGCTACGTCGATGTGAATATCAACCGCGACATGGCGGCACGCTATGGCATGAACATCGCCGACGTGCAAAGCATTGTATCGGCCGCCATTGGGGGCGACAACATCGGTGAAACGGTCGAGGGTCTGCAGCGATTTCCAATCAACATGCGTTATCCACGCGAGGTGCGCGATTCGGTTGAAAAGTTGCGCCAGCTGCCGGTGCTGACCGACCGTGGTGCGCAGATCCGCCTGGCGGACGTGGCCCAAATCAAAATCACCGACGGTCCACCGATGCTGCGCAGTGAAAACGCACGGCTTTCGGGCTGGGTATATGTCGATATCCGGGGACGCGACCTCAGTTCCGTCGTGAAGGACATGCAGCAAGTCGTGTCACAGGAAGTCAAACTGCCGGCAGGCTATTCAATTTCCTGGTCAGGCCAGTTCGAGTATCTGGAACGCGCCAGCGCCAAGCTCAAAGTCGTGGTCCCGGCCACCTTGCTGATTATTTTCGTGCTGTTGTATCTGACGTTCAAGCGTTTCGACGAAGCGACGCTGATCATGGCAACGCTGCCGTTCGCGCTGGCTGGCGGGATCTGGCTGCTCTGGCTACTCGGACACAACCTGTCCGTGGCCAGTGGCGTTGGGTTCATCGCGCTAGCCGGAGTATCGGCCGAGTTTGGCGTCATCATGCTGCTGTATCTCAAGCAGGCGTGGGAAGCCCGGCTGGCACAGGGCAAAAGCGGTGAACAGGATTTGATGGATGCAATCCGCGAAGGCGCTGTACTGCGCGTACGCCCCAAAGCAATGACGGTGGCTGTCATCATCGCCGGCCTGGTGCCAATCATGACTGGATCCGGCACCGGCTCGGAGGTGATGCAGAGGATTGCCGCTCCGATGGTGGGGGGCATGATTTCGGCACCGCTACTGTCGATGTTCGTAGTGCCCATCGTGTATTTGCTGATCCGTCGAAGAGAACTCCGTCGATCAGCATCTAAACCCGTTGCCCACGAAAACATCGTCCCAGCTTAAACATTTTCAATAAGGTAGGCACACGAAATGAAATCCACTCAGATTACATCTGGCATAAAGGTAGGCACGGAGAATAAAGGGTAGCGAATCGTTAACTTCATTCACAAAAAGCCAATTGCAGTTTCCGCAAAAGCTTAAAAAGTTCGCTGCAATTTATGCCAAAAATAGCGTTTGATTGCGCAAAAACATATTGCACAGTCGGCATCCAGCCACTAGAATTAGTTTCAATCGCATGAAAATCACTAGATATAGTGTTTTGCGATGGAGAGGACTCCGGGACAATAACGTCCCGGAGCATGAAAAACCCCGTGATGGCGGCTTTCGTCGGGAAACCTAAGTTTGCCATATTTAACTGTACTGTCAACAAGATCAGTCACGGGGTCTCTCCTTTGACACAGGAGTCACACCCATGGCAAAAGCCAAAACCCCTACCATCACGAACCATCGTGACGCAAAGACCGGTCAGTTTGTTACCCCAGAATATGTAAAGCGCCACCCTGGAACAACAACAACCGAACGCAATCCCCTGCCAAAACCTTCAGCACCACGAAAGAAACCGTAATCTCGGTTGCATCAGTCCATGTTTGATCGAGGCGGCATATTGCCGCCTCGATCAAGCACGTGTGAATTTTTGGGAAAGGGTTCAATGCCAAATCTGAAAACGCCTGCTGACATACGAAATCTTCCCCAGTATGTCGATTCCATCCCGCGCGACAAAACACTTATTAACCGCGTCATCGATTATTACTTCGTTAAACCCAGAATAAAATGCAGCCTCTGCGGCACTCCGCATAATGATGGATACATCGTTGAGCTAACCGATGGCCAGAAGACAAACATTGGTAACGTTTGCGGCGCGAGCATTGAGAACTTTGAGCGCGAACGAGACAAATTTAACGAACACATTCGCCGCCCTTTGCTCACGAAAAAGGTATCGGAAGCGACGACGAAGATCGCAATGCTGCAGTGGCAACTGGAAGAAATGCGCCATAAAGCCGACGCACTGCTTTCAAAGCGAAATGCATTTGCTGCCAGATTCCCAATCGTATATCAAGACCTGGTCCGGCGAGCGGGCGAAAACCGTCGAGATGTTTATGAATCGGTTCAACGCTCCAAGGAAGCCATCGATGATGCGCTGGCAGCGAATCCTTACCAGTCTCATGAGTCATTGCGAATTGAAGAAAAGTTTCGTGGAACGATTGCTGGCTATAAGTTCCTGAGCGTTGACTGGTCTTTCGAACATGGCATTCGTAAAGTGTTCCACGACACGCCGAAATTCCTCGACATTCAGCCGCAAAAGCTTGAAATTCAGGAACTCAACCGGTGGGCAAATTGGAGTGATGATTACGGAAATTTGGTGAGAACCGTCGCTGTTGCCATTCAGGATGGCGAACAGTTTTTGACGAAGCAAAACTTTGAATTGTTTGCTTTCCTGCCCCCTTCGTCAGATATTCAGCAAAGGTTGCGCGCCTTAACCGCGAAGGACCTCACGCCCATGTCTGTCGAGGTTGTGCCAACCAAACCAATGACGCTACCGATAAGCACAAAGCGTGCATCGCATGCGCAAACGAGAGAACAACTCAGTAACAAAGAGCGACGGCGACTTCTTGGGAAACGGTGGTAATAACGAACATTCCCACGTTCATTGCCGGTGCCGAGATCCGTGACAAGCATGAAAACATGCTTGCCGGAACCGGCGGAACCTAATCGACATGATTCAGGCAATGGAGAAGAGCGAATTGCATCGGCACCCAGTAAATCGGCTGCACGCCAACGTGACGTAAGGTTTGTAGGATCGATACTGCGCATTCAACGTCAGTTCACACACTGCGATAAAATCGCGGGATGGGAATGAATCGTGTCATGCGCCGACTAACTGCCTGGATAGCTTGCTTTGCCATCCTGCTGGTTTCGCTCGCGCCATCAATTTCCCATGCCATTGCCACACCAAGCAAAGCAAGCACGGGCTGGGGCGAAATTTGTACTTCCTCGGGGACCAAAGTAGTTAAATCGACCGGGGATCAGACGGTCAATCCAATTTCATCGGCGAAGCACGATCTGCATTACGAGGATTGTCCGTTCTGCCGTACCCAGAATGACAGTTCTGGCCCGCCACCCGCTTTCCTTGCCACACCTCTCGTGGTAGTCAGCCCTCTATTGTCTCCGGTGCTTTTCTACGAAGCGCCGCGCCCGTTATTCGTGTGGGCTTCTGCGCAGTCTCGCGCCCCTCCTGCTTCGTCCTGACCTAATTATTTGCAGGTAGCTTTCCACCACGACCGCTGGTCACTGGGCTGCCACGTGCTCTATCAAACAGCGTCACTGTTGAAACGACGCTATTCCTTCCTCAAGAAGAAACGGTGCGTACGTGAAGTCATGCAAATTTGGCATTGCCGCTTCGTTCTTCACTATTAGGATTCAAGATGAAAACACTCATACTGGCAACCGTGCTGGGCACACTTGCCACCTCCACATTGGCGGACGTTATTGTCCAAGACGCATGGGCGCGTGCCACAGTGCCCGGCCAACCAGTCGGCGCGATCTACATGAAAATCAGCAGCCGTGTTCAAACGACCTTGGCGCACGCTGAAACTGACGTTGCGAAGGAAGTGCAAGTACATAACATGCATCTGCACGACGACGTCATGAAAATGCGTGAACAGGGCCAGATCGACATACCCGCCGGCAAGCTGATCGACTTGGCACCGGGCGGGACGCACCTGATGATGCTCGGCCTCAAGCGCCAATTAACTGCAGGCGAAGATGTAGCGGTCAAGCTCACGTTCATCGATGCAAAAAAGGTGGAGTCCACCACCGTGATCCATGTTCCCGTTCGTCCCTTGAGAAAGTAACCATGTTATCGAGCATCAGAAAGTCTCTTGTACTGTTCTGGCTTTTCGCGTTAACCATGGCATTGGTTGCATGCGAAAAAGCCGGCGCTCCAGCGCAAAAGTTTTTAGCGGTGGATATTACTGGTGGCCCATGGGGCAAAAATTTCCATCTGACCGACCATCATGGGCAACCCCACAGCATTGACGACTTCAAGGGAAAAGCAGTCGTCCTGTTCTTTGGTTACACGAACTGCCCGGATGTGTGCCCCACTACTATGGTCAAGCTTGCTTCCGTCATGGAGAAGTTGGGAAAGGATGCAGAGCGCGTGCAGGTATTGATGGTGACGCTGGATCCAGCACGCGACACACCGGACATACTCAAAAAATATGTGCCGGCTTTTTACCCAACGTTCGTCGGCCTGAGCGGCAACGAGCAGCAAGTCGATAGCACGGCGAAAGAATTCAAGGTCATGCGTGCCTTGCAAAAAGCAAACGGAAACGGCTTTTACACAGTCGACCACTCGGGCGGCACCTACGCCTACGATCCCCAGGGACGGCTACGCTTATTCATCAGCGATGAGCATTCCCCGGACGTCATTGCACAAGATCTGAAAACATTACTAAACACTTAGAGAGATTACCATGCGTATATTCAACCCCGTCAATACAAGAATTTTGACTGGCCTCCTTGGCGTTGCGCTTTTGGGCGGCGTGCATGCACAGGATGATTTACTCGACCCGGAGAAGGCGTTTCGGTTGCAGGTGCATCAGAAAGATGCGCAAACCGTGGTCGCCCGGTTTGACGTCGCAAAGGACTATTACCTGTACAAGGACAGGATGCGTTTTAGTGTCAAGGACGCACCGGGCGTCACGATCCAGTCGATCAAGTATCCAGCAGGGATCGTCAAACAAGACCCAAATTTTGGCAAAGTGGAAGTATTCAAAAGCACGGTCGAAGTGGAGCTCTTGTTGAAGCGCTCAGCCAACAGTAACAAAATGACACTTCTGACCGACTATCAAGGCTGCGAGGAAAAGCGTGGGGTGTGCTATATGCCGATGCAGAAATCAGCAGCATTGACGTTGCGATGAGGACGGAGCCACCCATTAAAGCAGCGACCCTGTCGTCCGCTGTCGCATTGGTAGGGTCAGCAACGGCGTCTGCCATTTGGCAGCTGGGTTTCGCGGCCTGGCTGATTGCAGCGATTTCCACGCTGGCGGCGCTGTTTCTCGGCGAGGTCATGGGACTGACCCCATGTGTTCTGTGCTGGTACCAGCGTATCTGCATGTTCCCACTGGTGTTCATACTTGCTGCCGGTCTGTTTCCGTTTGATCCAAGAATTGTGCGCTATGCACTTCCGCTATCGTCGGCAGGCTGGCTGATTGCTGTGTTCCATTTGTTGCTTGAAAAAGGGGTTATTGCCGAGTCCGTGACGCCGTGCACGCAAGGCGTTCCTTGTTCCCAGGTGCAAATCGAATGGTTCGGCTTTGTGACGATTCCGTTGCTCGCCGTTGCCGCTTTTACCGTTATCAATGCTTTACTTATTGTTATTTACTTTAGGGCTTCCAAGTGAAACAAAAAACCATCTTTATTGCCACCGCTGTCCTCCTCGTGGTGGCATTTGGTCTCGGTGTTCAGTTCTACAAGAGCCAAAAAACGGAGCAGGCGTCACAAGCGACAGCGCAAAATCAGGCTTCGCTCGTCAGGTCGCATTCGCCCACCATGGGTAACGCTAATGCGCCAGTGCACATCGTCGAGTTTTTCGATCCTGCATGCGAAGCGTGCCGGGCGTTCTATCCTTTCGTAAAAGAGCTGATGGCCGCTCACGACGGAAAAATACGATTGTCTATCCGGTACGCGCCGTTTCATCGGGGTGCGGATGAGGTCGTCAAGGTGCTAGAGGCAGCGGGCAAGCAAGGCAAGTATTGGCAAACGTTGGAAGCCTTGCTGGCTTCTCAGCCTGTCTGGGCAGAGCACCACGCTGCGGATATGGACCTGGTCTGGAAGCATCTCGACGGTTTAGGTTTGGATCTTGAACGCCTGAAAACCGACATGAAATCGCCAGAAATCGCTCGTGTGATTCAGCAGGATCTTGAAGATCTGAAGACACTGAATGTCACCAAAACCCCAGAATTCTTCGTCAACGGCAAACCGCTGCCATCCTTCGGGCCCGAACAGTTGCAGAAGCTGGTCGAAGAAACGCTGGCAAGTGCTAATAAAAATAGTTAGTGGTGTCAGTTATATTTTAGAGTCTTCATTACGCCGGTATTGCGCCGGCGTTGTCACCGCAACGGAAGGCAGTGTCGAGGCCTCTGTGGGGAATGTGAATCCCAAGTACCAAATTGGGTGAGACAAGCAGTGTATCAACCGTTCAGGAAGCATTGACTGAAGGACTTCCAAGCGCGGCAAGTACCCCACACCCGGACGATACCCCTGGAACAGCGCACCGACTTCGCAATTTTCTCAGGTCACGTTCCAGCAATTTCAATGCCTCCATCTGCATGCGTATTTGCTCAAGGTGACTTTCCAAGCACGCATTCACGTCACTGCAGTCAAGCACCGGATGGTCATGCATGTCCACGAGCCGTTCAGTTTCTGCCAATGTTAAGCCTAACGACCGGCAGTTTCTTATGAACAAGAGCCGTTCCAAGTCCTTTTCGTCGTACACACGATAATTTGAGTCCGAGCGTGCTGCCGCCCCGAGTAAGCCTTTGCGCTCGTAAAAACGGATCGTGACTGTTTGGCAGTTTGCCGCTTTTGCAAGTTCTCCGATTCTCATATCTCCTCCATTGACCTTATACCTAGTATAAGCTTTATCCTGAACGTGTATGGAAAACCGGACGGAGCACACAGGATGTTAAATTCAAAACGTTCACTTCGAAAAAGCACTTTCTCAATCCCCAAAATGGATTGCCCGTCGGAAGAAAACCTGATCCGAATGGCGCTCAATAACCAAAATGACATCGAGTCGCTGTCGTTTGACCTGAAAAAACGGGAACTCCAGGTGGTCCATGGTGGACAGCCAGATAGCGTGCTTAACCGCCTTGAGTCCTTGAAACTGGGCACGACGTTGCGCGAATCGAGTGAATTGCCAGTACCAGATCAAACCGACCATCATGAAAGTATCTTTTCGATTCCTAAGATGGATTGTGCATCGGAAGAAAACCTTGTTCGAATGGCGCTTGGGGGCACGGCAAACATCAATTCACTCCAATTTGATTTGGCTAAACGTGCATTGAAAGTGGTGCATCAAGGAGATCCGGAGGCGATTCTGGGCCGGCTGCGACCACTGCAACTGGGCGCGGTAATGCAGGAGTCCCGCAAGCTGTCCCCATCTCCTGATACTGCCGGCCTATATCGGAGTACCTTTTCGGTTCCAAAGATGGATTGTGCGTCCGAGGAAAATCTGATTCGCATGGCATTAAGTGACACTTCTGACGTCCAGTCACTGGCATTCAAATTGCCGACCCGAGAGCTTGCCGTCGTTCACCGGGGCGACGCGCAAGCGATTCTCAAGCAACTTGAGCCATTGCAGCTCGGTGCCGAGCTTCGCGACACAGCTCCGGTTTCACCAGGATACGCTGCCGCACCGGCGAAGGATGCGGAAGACAAGGCCGAGGCCCGCACATTACGCATCCTTCTGGGGATAAACGGCGCAATGTTTGTTCTTGAACTTGCTTTGGGTCTGATTGCGCAATCGACCGGTTTGATTGCCGATTCTTTGGATATGTTTGCTGATGCCGCCGTCTATGGACTCGCACTCTACGCGGTAGGCAGGGCAGCGAGCATGAAGGCGCGAGCTGCCCATCTTGCTGGGTGGCTGCAACTTGTGCTCGCTGTCGGCGCACTTGTCGAAGTCATGCGACGTTTTATTTATGGCAGCGAACCGGAGTCAACGCTCATGATGGGAGTGGGACTGATCGCCCTGATTGCCAATGTGACTTGCCTGGCGTTGATATCTAAAAAACGTGACAGAGGCGCGCATATGACGGCCAGCTACATCTTTTCGGCGAACGATGTGATCGCCAATCTAGGCGTCATCATTGCCGGCGCATTGGTGGCATTGACAGAGTCCCCGTATCCAGACCTGATCATCGGCACCATCATTGGTTTCATTGTGGTAAACGGTGCCCGACGCATTCTTCGGTTGGCTTAGGAACAGAATGAGCAAACCTGAAAATCGTGGATGGGCAGCGTTAAGCTTCGTCGCCTTTGTCTTCTTACTGGACGTGGGATCAAAGGAGGCAATTGTTTCGTACTTCCAGCTTCATGAGTCAATACCAGTTGCGACATTTTTTAACCTGGGTTATTGGTTAAATCCGGGTGCCGCATTTAGCTTCCTCAGCGATGCGGGAGGCTGGCAACGCTATTTTTTCTCTGCAATCGCACTGGGTGTCGTAATCTGTCTTTGTTTCGCGCTTTGGAACAACGCATCCCTGAAAATGTCATCCCAAGCAGCGTTCGCACTGGTTGCAGGAGGAGCGGCAGGTAATCTGTATGACCGCATAACTCGCGGCGCGGTCGTCGACTGGATAGATCTGCATGTAGCCAACTGGCATTGGCCAGCGTTCAACATTGCCGACTGTGCGATTGTGGCAGGCGCAGCTATCCTCGTCATTTCCCAAGCAGGCGCTAAATCGCATCGGGATGAATAAGAACATCAATTCGACTACCTGGAGAGAAACCACCGAGCCTTGAAGCACGCATTATGAATACCTGCGACCAAGAAAACTTCTTCGCGCATCTGACTGCGGCTCGCCGGCTCCCCGACACCCTTGTTTGCAAAGGCGTCGGGTTTTTCTAGCTACGACAAAAACTTATCGTCCTCCGCCTCGATAAGTATCATCAATCGTTGAGGTTGGCTTACCGGATTGCCCGCTCTTGCTTGAGCCAAATGTCGAACAACCGATCAGGGCAATGGCCGCAACTGCAATAAAAAGCTTTTTCATAATGTCTTTCCTTTGTTTGATTGAAGAAATCAGATGGTTGGTACGAGACGTCTACCTGCTACCGCCCCGGTACATATCGTCCTGAGAGGTGCTCTGAGCACCTGTCCTGCTCATAGTGTTAGTTCCCAGCGCGGAACAACCTGCCAGTACAAGCGCTGTGATTAATGCAAAAAGCTTTTTCATGTAAACCACCTTTGTTCGAAGTAATAATGTGTTTGCAAAAACAGGCCACGTTTCCCATTCATCTACGGCACTTTTGACATACAAGGCTTCGCCGTATTGGAATGTTTGGCCAAGTGCTGCCTGTTTGCACCGAAATTCGCCAGCGCCAACTTTTCAATGAATTGCTATAGAAATCAATTCGGTATCAAGTCGCTTATAGTCACCAAAACCTGCTCGCCTACTGCCGACGGGAAGTGCTGGAGGTCTACGTGATTAACCTCACATCGGACCATGCGGTAACCATGACATCGTCTATCGATCAATCCCTGCGACGCTCGGCGTACTCTGTGCGCCAAGCAAAGGCAAGACGAAGCCCATTCCTGCCGAATGAACAGGACCGAACCAGGTACCGAGTTTTATAGCGAAATGAAAACCAGCCGACGAAACGTGCGCGTCGTATTACATGTACTCGATGAGTAACATGCTTTGCCAGTCAGGTCAGCGGTCGCCAGTTAGGGCGTTCAAGCCCGTCTGGGATGTAGGAAGTAAAGAATATTTGAATACGATCTGATTGCAGCAACCGATCTGAATAAGGTAGAACGGCTAACGTCGGGACCAGGGACGCCTGACACGCCTGGTGACAGTACGTGCAGTCGTCGTGGGGTGTTGATGAACCATCATCAGTCAGGGTCTGCTGATTTTGAGCTTCGTGCTCGTGCTGGTGATGTCCTAAATGTGTGGATTCCTTTTTTTCATGCTGACAATAGACGGCGACTACCGCCCAGGAATACTGGACCGGCAGCACAATCAGCAGAAAAATAAGAAGCAGCTTTTTCACATTTACACCAAAGAGCACTATGTGCTTGGTCCAAAAATTTCATTGTTCATGTACGTGCTTTCGACCGCAGCACTCGTAATCAAAAAGATAAGCTGCATGCGTCAAATAATCAACCAGATATAAGGACCGCTCCTCTTGACTTGAGCATTCTCAACTAGGGCGATTCATTTCAAGCATTCTAGGTTAGGAAGGCACCTGCTTTAACAACATAATCATCTGGTACTGAAGGTAGAGAATCTGAAGCTGAAGTTCCAACTGAATCTCCGTATCTTGCTTCATCCGTGTACATCGGCCATCCCGTGCTCAGGCCCCGCTCCAATCACACATAATTCTCCCTCCAGCTCCACGTCGACGGTAACGTGCTCAAACGTACGTTCATCAAGAAGTCGTCGTACCTGACTTTTTGCTTCAATCATTTCGTCACGGGTGGTGTCGCGCTTCATCACCAGGTGGGTTGTCAGCACGTGTACTTCGCCGTCGACTGTCCAGCTGTGGGTATGGTGCATGGATAAGACTTTGGGATGGGCAAGAACAGCCTTCTCGAAAGCTTCTACATCAAACGCTTCAGGTACTTTTTGTATGAATACGTTAAAGACTTTCCGCAAGTTGCGAAGCACGTTCCACAGGACGAAAATCGAAATTCCGATGGACAGAATTGGATCGATGATTGGCAGATCCCACACAATCATTACACCCGCACCGATAAGGACGGCAACCCAGCCAAGCGTATCCTCCAGAAGGTGCCAGCTAACGACCTGTTCGGTGAGCGACGATCCTTTCTTAACCTTGAGCACCGCAGCACCATTAAAAATGACGCCGACCACGGCCAAGGCCATCATTCCCGGCGCATTGACTTCTTCGGGAGCAAACAATCGCGGGATAGCGTTCCAAAGAACGAAGCCAAGACCGATGACCAGAACCAAACCGGTAATCAACCCGCCCAGAATGGAATAGCGCCGGTAACCATACGTGTTTTTTGGCGTCCGACCGCGCTGTGACAGGCGGTCGAAGTACCATGCCAGCCCCAATGAAATTGAATCTCCGAGGTCGTGGACCGCATCGCTTAAAATCGCGATGCTGTTGGTCATAATCCCGCCAATCACCTCGATGATGGTAAAAGTCAGATTAAGTAAAAACGCCGTTTTCAAGTTCCCACTGCTGCCATGCGAATGGCCATGGCTGTGGCCGCCGTGTGAATGACCGTCACTCATAATTATTTTTCGCTCTCTGACAGGCACAAGGGATATTCATCCAAATGAATAGCGATTCCCTTGTGCCGTATGTCGTTCATTTCAGCGTAAAACGGACGCTTTGTGGCTTTCCACCTGTCGTCACAGAGGCCACGACCTTCGTTCCTTTGTCTACTTTAAAATTGCCTTTTGCCTCCAGCTTGTTTTCACCGGCCGGCGTCATCTTGACCTCTGATTTGTCGGAAGCAGATAAAAGCGTCAGCGTCGCTGATGCATTTTTTGTGTCGACTGGCTTGCCGTGATCAATGATGTACAACGTGATGATGTCTGGTTTTGCGACCAACTCGTAGTTCACATCTTTAACGACCGATACCACGCCACCATACTTGGGTGCGGCATCGTGATCCTTTTCACTTGCAAAAGCGCCGGTCGACAACGATAGAAGTAACGCAGTTAATGCTGCAATGGTTTTTGTGACTTTCATAAAGCCTCCGTTTAAAAATTACTAGGTAGGTACGTGCTGCGGAACAATAACTGCCCTGTTGGGCTGCTTCTCTTCCTCTTCGTCCTTGCGATATGCCAGGCGATATAGCAGCGGCAAAACCAGCAAGGTCAATGCGGTGGATGACAGGATGCCACCAATGACCACGGTCGCCAGAGGGCGCTGGACTTCCGCTCCAGTTCCGGTGGCAATGGCCATGGGAACAAAGCCGAGCGAGGCGACCAGTGCGGTCATCAACACCGGGCGCAGCCGGGTCAATGCCCCTTCGCGCACGGCCTCGTCCAGCCGCCGGCCTTCTTCCCTAAGGGTCCGGATGAACGAAATCATCACCAGGCCATTCAGCACGGCAACGCCTGACAGCGCAATAAAACCCACGGCTGCCGAAATGGACATGGGGATATCCCGCAGCCAGAGTGCGACGATGCCGCCGGTAAGGGCGAACGGTATTCCGCTAAATACGAGCAAGCCATCCTTGATATTTCCAAACATTGCGAACAGAAGCGTGAAGACCAGAAGCAACGCCAATGGCACGACGACTTGCAAACGTTGTGCAGCAGACTGGAGCTGTTCGAACTGTCCACCCCACGTTGTCCAATACCCGGCTGGCACCTTGACCTGTTCGCGGATGGCGGTTTCTGCTTCGGAAACGAACGAGCCAATATCGCGCCCCCGAACGTTGGCGCTGATCACGATGCGCCGTTTGCCGTCTTCCCGACTGATCTGGTTGGGCCCCGGTGCCAGCTCCAGCGTCGCCACTTCGCCAAGCGGAATGAAGGTTGCCCGACCATTGCCGTTCTCGTTTCGAGGCAGCGAAATGGGCAGCCGTTTCATCGCCTCCAGATCACTTCTCAGGTTTTCCGGAAGCCGGACGATGATGTCAAAGCGACGGTCACCCTGAAACAGCGTGCCGGCTTCTTTACCGCCAATGGCGGTAGCGACCATGTCCTGCACGTCGCCGACGTTCAACCCATACCGCGACGTCTTTTCACGGTCGATATTGACCGTCAACATGGGCAAGCCAGTCGTCTGTTCCACTTTTACTTCGGCTGCGCCGGAGACGCGCCCCAGTGTGGAAGAGATTTTGGCTGCTGTGTCATTCAGTACGTCCATATCGTCACCAAACAGCTTGACAGCCACATCGCTGCGCACACCGGAGATCAACTCGTTGAAGCGAAGCTGGATCGGTTGCGAAAACTCGTAATTACTCCCTGGAATGCGACTGATCGTCTTCTGGACCGCCGCCAGCAGTTCGTCACGTGTTTTCCTCGGCTCAGGCCACTGGTCTTGCGGCTTGAGCATGATGTAGCCGTCGGAGATGTTGGGCGGCATCGGGTCGGACGCGATTTCAGCGGTCCCGGTACGGGCAAAGATGCGGTCGATTTCAGGATGCTGCTTCTTCAGTGTCCGCTCCAGCTGCTGCTGCATGGCGACTGACTGTGACAAGCTCGTCCCTGGAATGCGTAGCGCCTGAATGGCGAAGTCACCTTCGTTGAGGCTGGGCACAAACTCGCTTCCCATGCGGGTCGCCAACAGGCCGGACAGGATGACGGTCACGGCGGCAAATGTCAGTACCACCGCTTTGTTTTCCATCACAAAATCCAGCACCGGGCCGTACATGCGCTTGGCCCCTTGCATGACGACGTTTTCCTTTTCAGCGACCTTGTTTCCGATGAAAAGCGCTACCGCAGCCGGGATGAACGTAATCGACAAGATCATCGCACCGAGCAGCGCAATGACGACGGTGAGCGCCATTGGATGGAACATTCTGCCTTCGACGCCGGTAAGCGCAAAAATTGGCAGATACACCACCATGATGATCAGCTGGCCGTACAGCAGCGGACGGCGTGCTTCCCTCGATGCAGCGAAGACTTCATGAAAGCGTTCAGTTCGGGTAAGCGGACGGCCATGGTGCGCCTGTGCATGCGCCAGCCGGCGAACGCAGTTTTCAACAATTACGACTGCGCCGTCGATGATGATGCCAAAGTCGAGTGCCCCAAGACTCAACAGGTTGGCGCTGACCCCGTTTGACACCATACCGGTAAAGGTAAAGAGCATCGACAGCGGAATCACCATGGCGGTGATGAGTGCCGCGCGGATGTTCCCAAGGAAAAGGAACAGGATCGCAATTACCAACACGGCACCTTCAATGAGGTTTTTCTTCACTGTATTGATGGCTTTATCGACCAGTACCGTGCGGTCATAGACGGTGATCGCCTCTACGCCTTCCGGGAGCGTACGATTGATCTCGACCATTTTCTTGTCGACTGCTTGCGAGACGGTGCGGCTATTCTGGCCGATCAGCATGAACACCGTCCCGAGTACGACTTCCCGACCGTTCTCGGTTGCCGCGCCAGTGCGCAGTTCGCGGCCGATCTCCACTTCCCCGATATCGCGCATGCGAATCGGTACACCCTGGACATTGCCAAGAATGATGTTGCGAATGTCGTCCAGCGACTGCACTTGTCCAGGTGCCCGTATCAACAGCTGTTCGCCGCGCTTTTCGATATAGCCTGCGCCGGCATTGCTGTTATTGCGGTCCAGCGCGTTGACCACATCGTTGAGAGTCAGACCATAAGAAGCGAGTCGCTCCGGAACTGGTGCAACCTGGTATTCCTTGGAATAGCCACCGATCGAATTGATCTCGGTAACGCCGGGAACGTTACGCAACTGCGGTTTAACGATCCAGTCCTGGATTTCGCGCAAGTCGGTCGGCGTATAAGGGGTGCCGTCCGGCTTTTTAGCACCTTCCTTGGCTTCCACCGTCCACAGGTAAATTTCACCGAGGCCAGTCGAAATCGGCCCCATGACAGGGGTTACCCCGGCAGGAAGCCGTTCCTTGGCTTCCTGCAGCCGTTCATTGACAAGTTGCCTGGCAAAGTAGATATCGGTGCCATCCTTGAAGATGACGGTAATTTGGGACAGACCATAGCGTGACAGGGACCGCGTTTGTTCAAGATCGGGCAGTCCGGACATGACCGTTTCCAGCGGAAAGGTAATGCGCTGTTCCGTTTCCAGCGGAGAGTAGCCCGGCGCGGAGGTATTGATTTGCACCTGAACGTTGGTAATGTCCGGGACCGCGTCGATCGGCAGCTTCTGGTAACTGTAAATACCGATGGCTGCCACGCCGAATACGGCAAGCAGGACCAGCCATCGTTGCTCAATGGCGAAACGTATGATGCGTTCAAACATGTTGGTGTCCTTTTCGCATCAGTGAGTGTGTTCGGCGCTGGCTTTACCCTGCTCCGACTTGACGATGAAGCTGCCCGCGCCGGCATATTTGGCACCGGGCTTGAGTCCCTTCACCACCTCGACGACCTTTCCGTCCGTGCGGCCAAGCGTGACTTGCTGCGGGAGAAAGCCGCCAGGGACACGAATAAAGACGGTGGGCTTGTCGTTGACGGTCTGGATGGCGTCAGTTGTAACTGCAACAGGCACTTCCGCTTGGTTGGACACGATTTCGACGTTCACGAATAAACCGGGACGCCATGACATATCAGGGTTCGGCAACGAAACACGCGCCTTTGCGGTACGCGTTTGTTCACCCAGCAGCGAGCCGACATAGGAAATGGTTCCAGGTGCCTTGGCATCGAATGCCGTGGCCTTGACCGTTACTTTTTCTCCGACGCGCACCAAGTTCAGATCTTTTGCCGGAACGGCGACTTCCGCCCAGACCGTCGACAAATCGGAGATCGTAAAAATACTCGCGTCCTCTTTAATCGCTTCGCCTAATGAAAGATGCTTTTCCATGACCATGCCGTCGAACGGGGCGCGGATTTCAAAGGAATTCAGTGAGCCACGACCATTTGCAGTCGCAGTGGCACCCAAGGCAGAAAGCTTTTGCTGCGCATTTCGGACCGCGATTTCAGCTTCCTGCATCGCTTGTTCGGCCTGCAAATAATCCTGCTCAGCGGAAATCTTTTCTTGCCAGAGTTTCTTTTCACGTTCGTAGGTCGTCCTGGCGAGCGTCAATCGTTTTTGTGCCGACAATAATTCGCTGCGCTGCTCAGACAGGCCGGAACTGGCAATGACAGCCAAAACTTGCCCTTTCTTGACCTTCTGTCCGAGATTCGCCTGAACGCTTTCAACGACGCCCGCTGTGCGCGGCACGACATGGGCGGTACGGTCTTCGTTGTAACGAATCTCTCCGGGCAGAGTCAGAGAGCTGTTGATCTTCGCAGCACTCGTTGAATTGACGGCGACACTGGCAGCCTTGATCTGCTCGTCGTCCATCGCGATGGTGCCTTCGGTCTCGGCGAACGTAAAAAGGTAGGGTTCTGTCTTGGTCTGTGCCGCGACAGTCGCCTCGAACACATGCGGTTCAGGCACTGGAGCATTACTCTTCAAATAATCCTTTTCAGGGGTAAAGGCCAGTTCCTGCTTTTCGCCGTCAGGGCGGGTCAGCGTAATCGACACTTTCGCCGCATTGGGTGCGAGCGGCTTTTCCTTGTCGTACAGGTAGACGTGGAAGCGCGGTTCTCCCCCTTCTTCGGCGAGCACGACTTCCAGTCCGAAGTCCCCTTCGGCAAACAGCTTGCCGCCGTGTGGGCCTTTTGCCTGTTCCTCTTCTTCATCATGACCAGCGTCATGGCCATGCTCGTCTTTTCCGCCTTTTTCAGCATGCGCATGCTTGTCGCCGCCCTTTTCTTCGGCGTGCTCTGCATGACCGCCATGGCCATGCGCATCGCCGGCTGGCTTCGCTTTGCCCATTGTCATGATGAGTGCGGCAAGCGCTATACCGACCACCACAATGGCGAGAATTGAAAATAACTGTTTTTTTGAAAGATTGGTTTTCATGATGACTCTTATTGCGGAGTGACCGGCGAGGGTTCGCCAAGAATGCGATCGATGTCAGCGGCGGCGCGGTGCGCCTCTGACAGTGCGCGTAAATACTGGGATTTCGCTTGCAGCAGCGTTCGCTGGGCATCCAGGACATCGAGGAAGCCAAACTTGCCAAACTCGAACCCTTTTGTCGCAGCGTCGTAAGCGCTTTGAGCACCGGGAACGATTTCCTTTTGCAGCGATTGCGCTTCTTGACGGAACACGCTCAACTTTTCGTAGGCTTGCGCGAGTTCGCTGTCCAGGCGAATTTCGGTCGCGGACAGCTCGTCACGCGCCTTGTCGACGCGCCGCAACGATTCGAGAACGTTGCCACGGTTGCTGTCGAACAGCGGCAATGGCACGGAAAGACCGACTAGGGCTTGATTGCGCCCCAGCTCTTCCGAACGCTTGACGCCAACGCTGACCGTCATGTCCGGGATACGTCGGCTGCGCTCCACCTGGGCCAGTGACTGTCGCCGGTCAACTTCATGGCGGGCGCGCACCAGTCCCGGTGCACTTGCCAAGCGCTGCGGCAGACTGGCCAGTTCTGGCAATGCCGGAAGGGTTTCAATCTGGCCTTCCGCTCGTTCGAACTGGGGCGATGGGTTGCCCCATAATGCACTGAGACGCTTTCGCGCCGATACCAGCTCGCTGCGGGCTTGCAGAAGTTCGAGCCGCACACTCGATTCGGCGACACGGGCTTTGGTTTCTTCGACTGGCGAGACCTTGCCGGCAGCAACCCGGCGGGTTGCAACAGTTGTCGCCCGCTGCGCGAGTTCAGCCGATTCCTGTGCAAGGCGCAAACGCTCCTGATTGGCGAGGACATCAAAGAATGCAGCAATCACATTTGCACGCACGTCGGCTCGTCTGGCATTCAGATCTGCCGAGGCAGCGTCACGCCCCCGTTCGGCAGCACGCGTGCGGGCGGATCGCTTGCCGCCCAGCTCGATCGGCTGACTCAACTGGAGTGTCGATTCGCGGGTTTCCCGACGCCTGTCTTCGATGCCGACTTCGACAGACGGGTTGGGCAGGACGTCGGCTTGAAGGACGGACGCTTCCACTGCCTGCAATTCGTATTGGGCAGCAGACAATTCCGGGTTGGACTGCATGGCCAATCGCAGTGCCGACTGTAGCGTCAGCGGTGCCGCTGGTTCGGTAGTGCGAGCGTGGCCAGTGCCGGAATGGGCATAGGTGTTATTGGGTACAGCGGATGTGGTTTGCGCGCCCCCTGGCAAAGTGAATGCCATCAGGGTAAGCGGCAATAAAAACCGAACCATCAAATTCTCCTGTTAAAAGGGATAGAATTTGACGAGACGTCGCCTCGGTTTTAGGTCTGGATCGGCGTGGCAATGCGTCTCGTCGCGTTAGGCGACGAGATGCCAGTCAGGCTTTTGCGGCCCGTCTGGTATGTGAGAGGAGTAATAAGCCTGATGCAGGGATGAATGCGCCTGACCGTTCGGTGGCGTGACGGTTGGCAAATCAACGAAAAACGATGGCTGCCCGGAGAGGTGACAGACAGCGCAATCACTGTCACTCATTAACTGTCTGGGGTCGCCAGAATCGTCGATTTGCTCATTCGCCTGAGCTTGATGCTCATGGGTATGGTGACCGAAATGCGTGGATTGTTCCTGTTCATGCTGGCAATACACGGCAACCGCTGCCCAGGAAAACTGGAACGGTAGCAGGGCCAACATAAAGATGAAGAACAGTTTTTTCACAAGTCAAATCATATCATTGGAAATGGTATTTTTTCGAGCATGGCAAAGTTGCCAACCCGTTTTCCACGTCGGCCCTCTACTTCATCAGCTTCTGCAACGCCGGATCAATCGGCAAACGCCTGAACATGCTGATGTTGGTTCCTCCAGTATTACCTACTGGGACGATTCCTGCTGCCGAACCGAGGGCTCCAAGGACGATGCGGATGGCCTGTCCGACGACTTCTGATACGGATCTGCGCTGGATCGCCACCTTCAGCATCCACCAATGCGTGACAATGTGGGGCATTACGTAGTGCTGCCCAAGAACGTGCGCGATCTCCAAGTGCCCGAACGTCGCATCCAGCCGACCCTGCCGATACAGACGCACTGCGTTCGCCATCTCGGCATCAAAGGCATTCCTTAATTGAGTATTCATCGTTTATCGCCGTTTGAGTTCAATCGTTGCTGTAACAGCAGGGGTTGATTCGGTTTGAGCCTTCAGCTCGCCACGCGCCTGCATGATGACGGTGCGTGCCGCAGACAGGCCGAGTACACCCATAATCATCGCAACCACGATATCCGGCCATCCGGCACCGGTGCCGAACACCCCAAGTGCCGCGAATAATACTGCCACATTTCCGATCGCGTCATTCCTGGTACATAGCCATACCGATTGCATGTTGGCATCGCCATTGCGATAAGCAAACAGCAATATCGCAACAGAGACATTTGCGGCAAGGGCCATGAAGCCAATCGTGCCCATGGTGGTCGCTTCCGGGATCGTTCCGCCAACCAGATTCCACGTGGCCGCGCCCATCACGAAAAGGCCATACACGCCCATCGTGGCACCCTTGAGCAATGCCGTACGCGAACGCCACACTGGCAGCATGCCGAGCACGAATAGCGACACCGCGTAATTGGCGGCATCACCGAAAAAATCGACGGCATCGGCCAGCAAAGAGACGGAGCCGGAAGCCCATCCGCCAATGAGTTCGATGCCAAACATGGCAGCATTGACGACAAGCGCAATCCATAAAATACGGCGATAGATGGATCGACAAGGGGTTTATCGGAGGAGCACCCTCCGGAGCAGCATGCAGACATGGCGTTTTCCTTTAATGGTACCGCTATTAAAAACTCTGTAGTGACTACAGAGTCAAGTACATTTTTAAAAGACATTGCACTTTTAATAATTTTGGCGGAAGCCGTCCTAAATCTTTGTGTTCTTTTTAATGCAGACGGCGCGAATGCGGAACCGTCAGTGCCTGTATAGGCAAGCACTGACGAGGGAAGACACAGGCGTTGAGTAAACGGCTGATTATTTGCTCTTTGCAATGGAAAGTGAATGGCGCACTAATTCGCCTGCTTTTTACTTATGGCAGCCTTGATTGCGAAGCAGCTGTCATCAGGCGATGATAAAACGCGATCATCTCAGAGTAATTTCTAATAGAAATACGCTCGTTGGTGCCGTGAAAGCGAGACAAATCCGCTTCCTTGGCCCGCACCGGGGAAAAGCGATAGATATGGTCCGCAATCGGCTGCATGTACCGCGAATCCGTTGCAGCGACCATCAATCCGGGTGCCATCACCGTACCGGGAAAGATTTCGCGGATGGTGGAGCTCATCAGACGATACGACGCGGAGCTGCTGGCCGATATCGGTGACGCTTCCGATGCCTTCCCGACACGGTTAACTTTGACCGCAGGGTTGTTAATGACGTCATGGGTATGCCGGATCACTTCCGCCTGGGTATCGCCTGGAAGCAGTCGGAAATTGACGAATGCTTCTGCATGCGCCGGAACCACGTTCACTTTGTTGCCTGAATTGAAGACAGTCAACGCAGTGGTAGTGCGCGTGAAGGCGTTCGAACTCTTACTTTTTTCCAGCTCCTTCTTTACCAATGGCTTGACTAGCCAGAGGTTCGACAGAAATATCCGACTTGCCCCTTTCATTTCCGGTGCCAGCGTATTGAACATTTCCTCTGCGACCCCATCAATTTCCGTCGGCATCTGGTTTTCCTCCAGGCGACTCAGTGCATCACTCAGCATGCCTATCGCAGTTTCACGCGGTGGCATCGAGGAATGGCCCGGTTCATCGTGTGTGGCTAACGACGGTGTCATAATGCCTTTTTCTGCCACGCCGATCAGGGCGACCGGTTTTTCGAGACCATTCATCACCCCTTCGGTAATCAGCATGCCTTCATCCATCACGAAATCGAGCTTGACGCGGCGGGAAGCCAGCAATTCTGCAATCTTTGCCCCGCCGCGTTCTCCGCCGCTTTCCTCATCATGGCCGGAAGCCACATAAATGGTCTGCGTCGGTTTGAAGCCCTGTGCGATGAGCAGCTCGATCGCTTCCATGATGGAAAACAGGTTGCCCTTGTCATCCCAAGAGCCCCGACGCCAGATATAGCCATCCTTGACCGTCCCCGCAAACGGCTCGACCGACCAATCCTTTTCGGTGCCCGCAGCAATCGGCACCACATACTGGTGTGCCATCAGCATGATTGGCTTTGTATTCGGATCAGTTCCTTCCCATGAATAAAGCAGGCTGTAGTTGGCGACGGTTTCTCGCTTCAAGGTGTCGTCCAATTAAACATTCCGATGGCTTGATCAATCGCTAGAAAACACAGTGCATATTTGTCGTCTCCCTTCGATTATTCAACAGGGTTTATTTGCGTTGAAAAATCACCTACCGCCGGAATAAAAATAGAATCCAATTTGGTGGTTTCTGAACTCGCACTTGCAATTTCTCCCTGAAAACAAAAGGTCTCCGCCTCTTAAAAAAACAGAAACTGAGAGCAAATTTAAATCTTTTTTAACTATAGTTAATAGACGGGAACGAGGATTACGGTAAAGCTATGCCTCGATGAAAAAAGGAAAACCGAAACCTTCTGCACGCACACGGATTGCGGTGAATCTGCGCCGACTGCGCACAGAAAAAGGCCTATCTCAGGAGTGGCTCTGTATGAGCGTAGATATATCGCAGACTTATTTCTCCCAGATTGAATCTGCCAAGCGAAACGTTACCATCGACATCATCGAACGGATTGCCAAAGCACTTGAAGTAGACATTACAGAACTGCTTCGAACCGAAGATTAGGGTTGCAACACCGTTGGCAGCGTAGCTGGGGAGTGACTGCGCTCGACCGTGGTCCTAACGCAGGGATAGTGGAGACCAGGAAAAGCACACGGATTCTGCTACAGCCAGATTTCGAACACCCGTAAATCGATTAGAGACCGATGATAACGTCTCCGTAAAAAGCACAAAAGCCAAACACGCTCGCCGCGTGGCAGCCGGGGCGGGGTCTTCACCCCCACCCCGTCAACCACTAAGCGTGGGTCGCTACGCAGGCATCAAGGGTCCGCTGCGCCGATGACTCACCCGTTCGGTGCTCGGCCTTCGGCCTGTGCTCCGCATGCGGCTTCCTCATCGCCCTTGACCCCTGCTACGCTTAGGTTGGCAACTAAGATGGAAATAAATTTTCGCAAGCAGTTCTTTGCAACATTGGAATCACAATGATCAATTTTAATTCCAATGAATCCATGTAAGTCATTGTATTAATGCATTCATGCATATTTACCCTACAAATCCGACCGGAGTGGCCAGCAATGTTCCTGATCAGGATCTATTTTCAGGCATATGCCAGTGTGTGGTGCGTCTTCGGCTGAGTGACTGCCACCTCACTTCGCTCAAAACACTCAAGGCGATTCTTCTTCATCGCTTTCATATGGATTGATTGACTTCCTATTGAGCAAATGTGGAAGACTGACATGCCTGAGCGTGGCCGAAGCAGGTGCTTTAATCGCAGCAAATGCTGCGTCCATGTCACCGACGAGAACCACTTGTTCGATCCCACGCGTGATGCCCGTATAGATCAACGCTTGATCGAGCATTCGCGATCTGCGAATAGGGATGATCACTCTGTTGAATTGACTACCTTGACTCTTGTGGATTGTGATGGAATACGCATGACGCAGGGCTTCTACCTGCTTGGTATTTAATTGGAGTCGCACGCCCTCGAATTCACAAACGCAGCAGGGATCATCCGTACTGTAAATCGGGGCAATAGCTTTAATGACTATCCCGAGGCTGCCGTTGCGAAGTCCAAGTTGATAGTCATTCTGCGTGTACATCACAAGATCGCCAACCCGAAGGGAAATGCGCTCCTGTGTCGTGCAACCCACAGGACCGAACACGGGATTATGTATAAAGACGATCTGGCTGTCCTGCCTGTAGGCATTGCTGAAGGCGGCATTGATACTTTTCGTTCCACCGAATTTCTCGCCCTTCGTGATTGACAGAACTTGCACAGAGTAATCAATGCCGGCACCGCCAAGCTCTTCATACACGCGCTGTACGGTTGCATCAATGTCTATGTCTTTGCAGGGAACGAATGAGACGCCTCTTCCCTTGCCCCGATACTCAGCAAATTCAGGCAGGCGGTGCTCGCGTACCGCCCAGGCAATCGCCGGAATGCCGCTTTCTGCAATCTGGCGCTGCGTCACTTTCAATGTGGTCTGTGGGATCAATGGGTGTCCAACCAAGGCATGCAGAACTAGCCCTGGTCCGATTGGCGGGAGCTGGGACGGGTCACCGACAAGAATCAGTTTCGTTCCGGGAGGAATATGACGAAGCAGGCGATACATGAGGATCACATCGACCATCGACATTTCATCGACCACGACAACGGCCCCATGTCCGAGCATGTTTACGTCAACTTTTTTAAGGAATGCGGCAATGGTCATGCTCTCGCGGTCCGTGGCTTCGCTCATTCGTTGCGCCGCACGACCAGCAAGTGCTACCTGGTGGATAACGATTCCTTTCTGATGCGTGCTCAAAGCCTTGTAGAGAGCTTTCAGAACAGTCGTTTTGCCTGTGCCTGCTCCACCCACTATAAGGCTGAGGTTGCTCCTTGCGCTCGTAATAATTGCATCGCGTTGTTCAGTGGCTAGTGGGAAACCTTGCTCCTTTTCGTATGCTGCCATAGCGGATTCGTCGGTCTCTAGATGATGATCCTTGGAAAGGCATAGCGATTGCTGCCTACCATCGTCCTTATTGCTGGCGATGGCTCGAAGTCGATCAGCGATGTATTTTTCGATGACCATCATCCCCGTTGGCTGAAGTTGGTCGCCAATGCGCCTGTACTGAGGACTTTCACCTTCAAGTTTCAGCGCTTTCTTTGCCAGATCAGGATCGCGAAGCAGTGCACTCAAACTCGCTTTGACATAGCTGATTGGAAGGCATGTATGACCATTGGTCGTGCCTGCGTAAAGGACTTGCTCAACCGCTGCATCAAGTCTGCGTGGATCGTCCACGGCGAAGCCAAATCGTTGGCAGGCCAAGTTGTCCACATCTGACCACTTGGCAGCAAAGCTGATCAGTCGATAGGGGTTCTCCTCTATCTTTTGCTGCGCCTCGTCCTCGTAAAATTCGACGATTTTCTTACCGATCTTGCGATCTATGGCAAGGTGATCGAGCCAAAGCAGAGTGCTGGATATCTTATATTTGTCAAAAGCTTGGCACAGGATATGCGCCGCCTTTTCAGTTACGACAGTCGTGAGCGCGGACATATCTCTCTGGTGAATGCGTTCGACCAAGTCAGGGCCAAACGCCTTATAGAGGTCGTCGGCCTTGACACGGCCAATACCTGCGCAATCGGGAGAGTTGACGATCCAGTCGATGATATTCCGCCCTGATGGGCGCATCAATAGTGCAGTCACTACTTCGATCTGCTGCTCTTCGCCCCTGGCTTTGAGGGTCCCGGCAATGCTCCAGTGCTGCCCCATGTCCACCAAAGTGGCATCAGGAAGGACCTTGTAACTACATACTGCAACGAAATGCCTTCCGTCGGAATTTATCCCTGAGAAGATTGCGCCGCCAAGCTTTCCACGGCTACGCACAGAAGTCACCCGGAATGCGACGGATACCATGCTCATGGACGCACCGTCCAGCCTGTCGCCTCAAGGTGTTCTTCGATGTGCTTGTACTTGCGGCATTGCTGCCGCAGCATGCCAATTTCAGCCCGCAAGGCTGCGTTTTCTTCCTCCAAGGCCTTGATGCGCTTGTCAGCACTGGCCTTGGATTGCATCAACCTGCTTGCAAGAATCTCGAACGATCTGGCCTCCACGGCGTTACGCGATATGCCTTTAACTGCCTTATCTTCTGCAGCTGTCGCTAGAGGACCACCATCCCGCAGTCGCTTCTCCAGGGTCGCAAGTGCATTCTTTACTGCAGGATTCTGGCGTAGAACCGATTCCGAGAACATGCACTCCCTGGCAATGTCCCGCCTGTTGAGCTGGCCACGACGCACATAATCCATCCAGTCGCCAGCGGCGTCGCGGTCTGCAACCCAGCGGTCAAACTTCTGAAGGTTGTCGGATGCTAGTTGCTGTCCGTTTTTGCCGGTTTCCAAGTCAATTCTTTCGTTCAGGAGGCTTCAGTCTTAGTTAGCGGTCGAAAGCGGGCTTCCCATTCAGCTTCACTCAGGCCGGTTGCCGCTCGCAGAGCCTCAAGCTCATAAGGTGTCAGAATCGACTTGCTATTAATAGTCAGACGCCCCCTGTAGAGTTGGTATTGGCGTTCACCAATCAGGTGATCGAGCACTCTTAATACTGCGCTACCGAGAGCCGGACTTACGTCTGCTTCCTTTTTTTGTGTATCGATCTGCAGAGTGATGCCTCTGCTTTGGGATGGAGTCGACGCTAGGAGTTGGTCAATTTCCACACCGGGTCGAAGATTTTTTAGAAGCCCTCTTAGGGCGACATTTTCACGTTTAACATATCGTGCAACGCTTTCAGTGTCGCGAACGCGCGCCTGAAGGACAGGATCCTGAAGGCAATCAGCGACGCTTTGCGGCGTGTCCGAACGTAATTTTGAAGATCCGGCAGCTTGCTCCATCATCCTAAGCCTTACGTACTCTCCAAGCAAGGAACCCTTGTTACTAACGGTTGTATATTTTGGGCCATCTTTTCCAGTGCGCCGAACCGCTTCTGCCAAAGTAATCTGAACCCTATCCTTTTCCATAAGGTCGCAAACCTCCTTCAAGGACTGGATATTGCTGCGCCGAAGACTATTCTTGGATGAATTGATCTGGTCATAAAGAACATCGGACGCGCGACGCTCTTCGCTACCCTCACCTAGCTTCATCGTTCAACTCCCTGGTAGATTGGAACGCCTTTTTTTTCACAAGCTTCGTCAACCCTTCTCCAAACAAATATTCGACTCCGCGTTGGAGGTTGGGGATCGCAGCCATTTTTTCCTTACCTTCCAAGATGAGAGTTGCGTGTTCGGGGTCCTTTGATGCTTGTAGCAACAACTCAACGGTCAGATTTGCCGCCATCAGGCGCTCATCTTCCTCAAGCGTAAAGTACATTGCAGTTAGCTCGACTTTATTATTGATGGCTAAAAACTTGGCAACTGCAATCTCGACGTCTTGTTTGGCAGCTTTTGCATCCAGCGCGCCGTCAGGAAGAAATTCGGCACATGTAGACAGAAAGTGTTGCAACTCAAGATTTGTAGCACGTGTGACCGCCCAATCTGGATCTGGAAGGCCTGATTCATCGGCAAGAACCGTAATTTCTTGATGTCCAGCGTCGCCACCGTCAGCCTCTCTCAGGAATGAGCGATATGCTGATAGCTTTTGCCGTGACGCTTCATAGAACCTCATTCGATGCCACCACTCAGTAAGCATGTCATTTAACTGCCGTTCCTCAACGTCCGCTTGACCTTTGAGCACTTCTGCTGCACCTCCCTGACCAGCATCCTCAGCATCCATGACCTTTTCACGAATATTGGTTAAGGATGCAGTTTTCGCCCGGATTTTTAAAATCAATTGATTACCCTCGATGGTTTGTCCGAGCAGGAAGGCAGGTCCAGTCAACCAGAAACGACACTGTGGGCACGAGGGCCCCCGGTCGCCGATCGGCACCGGTCCTGCGCGTCCCCGGTCGTCGATAGCTCCCTCGTCACAACGAGTGCCGGGGCATATCCCGGAGTGCCGAACGATCGCCAATCCCTTGTTTTCCTCTAGCGCATCGAATCCGTTGTAAACGTCTGCAAAGTCTTCATGAGTTACCAGATATGGCTTGTGCTCGATCAGTTCGTCTTGTGTGAAGCTTGGAACCGCAGACCGTTTGTCACCTACTTGCCGATGAGCTTCGTCCAAATACCTCCTTGCGGCCCCAGGCGCTGGCTTGTCGTACCACAAGGTCATAATGTACGTGGCATGGCCAGCTACGTACTCTGACACAATATTCAGGGGCACACCGCGATCCAGCAGGTCCGTGATTCCAGATACGCGTAGTGAATGTAGATCGTGAATGGCTTTGGGGTTTGTTGAGTTTTCAGTTCCTGGCACCACAAGGATAACTCTCCCACCTGATTGATTCGCTGCATTGATTCGGTTCTGCGCTTCGAGACATAGCTGGCCCCACAACTTGGCGGTCTTCTGCCTTGCTACAGGGAGGGAGTGGTCGTGGACCTGATCCGCGAACACGTCGCGGAAGAGACAATAAAACTTTCCACCAACATTCGATAACTCTTCGGGTGCACTTCTATGGCCTTGCCCGTCACTGGTCGACTGCATATTGGGTAGGTCGGAATACCGAAAAAGCCAATCCCTTTGATATTTCAATTGCTTGAGCAAGTCCTCGCTTACCCAGGGTATAAAGTAACCAGCTTCGCTAGTTTTGTTAGTGGTAATCCACAACGCCAGAATATCGCCACCGTTCACCATTCCAGACGGCCTAACTTGAAGAATGCCTTCTTGGCGCAATGTGTCTATTTTTCCGTCAACTGGCAATTGATTTGGATTCGGAATCATTCGTTCCGATTCAAAGTCATAAATTTCAGCATCGCCCTCCCCGGAATCCAACATTCGGCCCTGGACCCCACGAAGAGGCACGCTGAGCATCATATAAAGCAGGAGGGCTGAACTTGGACACCAAACGTATTCAAGTCTGCCCGTTTGTTTATCAACAAGATGCCCCCAGCTTGTACGTGCTTTCGACCACTGGTAGTCATCCTCAATGAGGATTTGGCGCATTGTCTCCATAATGTGCGCACCAATCGCCTTACGCACAGAGCCCTGAGCTTGGGATTCACCACTGAATTTGTCAAATCTGAAGTCAACAGGATTAGGGAACCAAACGGCATTGTCCGCCATGCGGGCCCGGTCGGAAATGAATTGAAAGAACTGGCCGGCAATCTGCAGGCGGACATTTCTCGGGGCCGGCGTTTTATAGAGACGTGCTACATAGTTTCTGAAGGTATTTCCGTCTTTGGTGGCATCATTGATATGCGCACGAAGTACGTTTAGCGGCGTTCTAGGTGGCGTTGGTAACTGAACGATAAATTTTGCGAGATCATTGCAAATGGTCTTCCGCAGGCCATGCTGCGTATCAACGACTGATTTAATCCATTCTTCAAAACTGTTTGCCCACTCAGTGAGGTCAGGGTACTCGTCACGTAGGTGTTGGTAGGAAACATAGTCGTCTAGGGTGTCAGCGCCACGTCCAACAGCAATCGGCTGCAATGGGTTCTGATTCGGAAATTTACTGTTGCGCAGTCTTAGCAAAGCATTCAACGCCTTTCTGCTCATGTTCGGCGTGGTTTTTGTTGTAGATGTCGGATACGTTCTAATAAGATCCAAGCAGCGCACCAATAACTCTTTGCTGAGTTGATCATAGGTGCGAAATGTTGAGCAAAGCATTAAGAAGATAATGACCTTTTCAAATCGGACGTCCTCACGCGCCGTATCATCCACTTCATCAACCTCGCGTAGAAGTGCATCTACAATAGGGCTTCTGTAAGCAGGTCGCCAATAATATTTTAATTGCCAGTGTGTGGACAGAATTCTGCTGAGCTTTTCCTCACCGTCATATTGCATGAATGGGAAAAGCAACCATCCTTTAGAGGATGCTAAAGACAAAAATTCCAAAGTTCTTGTCATTGTCGGATGTCGGGGTGGCTTTCCGTTCCTTAGTTCGTAGTTTGCAATGACAGAGCACAGATCATCGATTAATCGCCCAAAGAATTCAATTCCACTTGTCGATTCGTTAGCCAATGATTGAAAGAACGCATATCCGTTCTGATCTTCGATGCTCCCTACATAAAGAGCAAGCATCTCAGCCTTGTTTTTTGGTTTCAAAGGAGCCGCCAACTGGATCTGTTCCTCTGCCGACAGTGAATCGACTGCAATATGCAACTGAAAATTATTCGCGATTCCCAGCCGAGGCAGAACAGCCGCTGGACTCACATGCGTTAGTCCTTTTTTCGCAGCGTTAAAGAATTTTATGTTTGATCGCCCTCCATTCAGCCCCTGCTCCATTAGGTCTTCCCAGCCTGTCTCAATACGTAGCTCGGCATACTCCTCAATCAAAGCCTTCACATTTTCGAGCGATGGTTGCTTCACAAGCGCAAAGTGTTTGTTGCTTGGATTGAAAAAAACCGGTTCTGCCCCATCAATGGACGACGGATAGCACTCGCTGCTATCAACTAAAAGATATTGGTATGTCATAAAAATTTCCTTCGAATTTTTCCAGTATCGACGTTGCCATATGCTGTTCTTCCATAGCGCTCCAGGTCGAGCGCAAGACGAGGAACTGGACAATCAGCAAATAGCTGTTGTATACGCTCACGCTCATGTGGGCCCATTTCTATGCGACCTTCGTGCTTTGCACGATCCTCAGCGAGAGCAAGCGCTTTTCTCGCGGTTTCCGGTGAAATATGGGCATAAACAGCTGTGGAGGACAGATTTATATGTCCCATGTATTGACGGATTAAAAGAAGATCGGTCTTTAGAACGTCGGCATGGAAGAAGCCGTAGTAATGGCGCAAAGAGTGAAATCCGTATCCTCTCAAGCTGATGCCATGCTTCTTTTCCAAGCGTTTGCATGCTAGCTTGAATAGGTTTTCTGCCGCTTTGACGGTTAATGGCTTGCCTTCCTCGGATACGAAGTAGTAGGGATGATTGCCCTTTTTCACTCGCGGGAGAAATTCGTGTATGTAACGTCGGTGGAGTTTTGCCAACTCTTGTCTGGAATCGCGGATAAAATAAACACTCGCCGATTTTGCAGCTTCATTTTCGAACAAAATACCTTTCCAACCTGCCTTGCTCGATTGCGCGCCATGATCTGGCCTTGGCGTCAAATTGAACATGCTCTTTAGGTACTCGCGTCGCGTACCACTCACTTTGCTTCCAGCGATATTGCGCCAGCTCATTGAGGCTTGCATCGGATGTCGCAATGTCATATTGAACTCGATACCGATAACTTCCACATCCTCAAGGAAGAGATTTAAGTACTCTGAAATGCGCCGCCCTCCAAATGCAGCACAAGCCAAAAGAAGCTTGTCACGAATGTTTTCCGTCTCTTGGATAAGTTCATCAATCAAATGCGGAGGAAACGGCTTGTATTGACGCAGTCCGATTGCGTTTTTCTTACGACCACCACGTTTCTTAAAAGCGCGCTTTTTTGTGTGAAATAGCAAGCTTTCATGTGCACGGGATGCATTTACGTAAGCTCGGCGGCACTCGTCAATGAATTGGTACTCTGCTTTGTCAAGTGTCAATCCACTGGTTAGAGTGCAGAGAAACTGAACATAGTCGGCGATGGCATTACGAGCCACTAGGTAGTCATTGTTTGTCGCGGATTTCCAACCAAGTACGGATCCATGGTCATAGTCAAACAAGAAGTCTTCGAGGAGCGTCTTCATGTCTCCCGCATTAAGGTCACGCCTTTGATAGACAAGTATGTAGTAATCGCGCAACTTTCCAATAGCGAGAACACTTTTACGAATGCTCTCGTAACTGGCATGTCCCTCGCGTTGCAAATATCGTGCGTATTTAGCGACGGTATAGGAGATACGTGGGTTTTCGGGATCTTCCAGTTCCACAAGCACGGGCAAGGTGCTCCCGCCTTGCGCATTAATTGCAAGATGGATGACAGCGTGGGTAGTTGTTAGTATTTCGGCCATTTGAACTGGTGAACTAGTTGGTAGTAATAATGTAACTTCACAGCGGCATTATTGCAATAATGAATTATTCTTCTTGGGCAAACGTTGGAAAAACGTCGTCGAACTAGTAAAACAAAAACGGTAGGGATAATGCCCGCACTGTGACGGTCCGCTGTTCAAGGGCAAGCGCGTCGCAGTGATCGGCGGCGGCAACTCGGGCGTGGAAGCGGCCATCGATCTGGCGGGTATCGTCGCGCATGTCACGCTGCTGGAATTCGACAGCCAGTTGCGTGCCGACGCGGTGCTGCAGCGCAAGCTGCACAGCCTGCCGAACGTCACCGTGATCACCCAGGCGCAGACCACCGAAGTGACCGGCGATGGGGCCAAGGTGAACGGCCTGCGTTACACCGACCGCAAGAGCGGCGAGTCGCGCAATATCGAGCTGGAAGGCATTTTCGTGCAGATCGGCTTGCTGCCGAACACCGACTGGCTCAAGGGAACCGTGGCGTTGAGCAATCGCGGTGAAATCGAAGTCGATGCACGCGGCCAGACCTCGGTACCGGGCGTGTTCGCCGCCGGCGATGCGACGACGGTGCCGTACAAGCAGATCGTCATCGCGATGGGCGAAGGATCGAAGGCGGCACTCAGCGCATTCGATCACCTGATCCGCACGACAGCGCCGAAAGAGGATGTCGCGATCGCAGCGTAAAATGCAGCCCGAACTTGCGGGCTCGACCGTAAAAGGCAAAAAACGCCGGCTATCGATGCCGGCGTTTTTTATTTTAGGAGGAACTGAACTTTTTATCCCGGCCGTCTTGTCCCGCATCAAGTGCCGCCTGGGGGCAGTTCGTAACCTGTACTCCATCCTTCCGACGCAGGCGACTGCATTCCAACCATGAATGAACTCAACAGCGGCAAGGACGACAGCAGCGGCAAGGAAAGGGTCCGGGAATACATGGAGCGGCGGCAACATGAACGCCGCAACAATGCCCGCTCGCCATTGCACGATCCCGACCAGATCCGGCGCGAGATCGGATGGGATTGCGTCGAACGCCGGCAGCAGGATCGCCGCGATCCCTGAGGGTCGTTGCAGGCCAGCCGGAAAATTGCATTGCTCAGAATACGTGCATGATCCCGACCGACACGCCGGTCTGCCGGTCCTGGTTCAGCCGGGTAGTGCCGCCGGTGGCGTAAGCACCCGACAACCGGGTGAAATCGATTTCCGAGTAGAGCGTCGTGCGTTTCGACAAGTTGTACGTCGCGCCGATCATGTACAGGTCCTTCTTGCCATCGCCGGCAGCCACGGCGGCCGTTGCGCGGGTGTTGAATGCGTCGATGCGGTACCACGCGCCGGTAATCCCGACCTGCGGCGTCAACTTGTAGCTCACGCCTGCCCAGGTCCACTTGCTGGTGTTATCCCGCGTCGCGGTTGCCTGCTTCTGGTCGACATAGCCGAGGGAAACCGTGGCATCCCCGATCCTGTACGCGCCGCCCACCGCGATATGGTCGAAGTCCTGGTAGCTCGGTGCGGCGGCGGTACCGATGTTCAGGTCGCCCCTGGTGTATGACGCGCCGATCTTGAACGGACCGCTTGCATAGGTGGCGCCGATCGCCTGCTTTGCGCCATTGGAGAGGCTGCCCGCGACTTCGCCCAATGCATACTCCGCGTTCAGCGTGACATTGCCGAAGTTGCCGGTGTACTGGATGTCATTGCTGTTGCGTGTGCCCGCGGTTGCGGACAATGCATAGGTGATGCTCGGATAACGAAAGCCGAACGGGTCGAAGTTCAGCAGGGTCTTGAATGCGACGGTGTATTGCCGGCCCAGCTCGATTTCGCCGAATGATCCGGCCACGCCGACGAGCGCCTCGCGCTGAAACAGCTGGCCCGTCGTGTTGTTCAATTCGCCTGTCGCCGTGTTGAATCCGGACTCCAGCACGAAATGCGCGCTCAGGCCGCCGCCCAGGGCCTCCTTTCCCTTGAATCCCAGCCGGTTGGAACGGAAGGTGCCGTTGGAGCCCATGGTGAGGTTGTCGTCGCCGGCGGCATTGACGTTGGTTTCGTTGCGCAGGCCGGCATCGATCGATCCATAGACCGTGACATTCGATTGTGCTGCTGCGGCGGTGGAAAGCGCGCCGAGCATGGCGGCGCCGATCAGTTGATGTTTCATTGTTCTCCTCCGGGTGTTGTGTTGGTTGTGTGATTTGGTTGAACGGTTTTGCCGGTCTGCCGGGCGCAAGACTCCCCTCTTCTCCCTGTCAGGGAAAAGAACAAAGGTGCTTTCGAAGCAGGAATTACCGCCGGTCAGGAACGTGAACTGGCGGCGGGAGTAATCGGTGCCCTATTTGCGCGGGGCGACCTTCGAGAAAAGCGGCGCGGGAACGTACGCCGTATCGAAGTGGCAGCCGCCGTCGAACCGGGCGGATTGCCGGGTACACGCGGAGGCAACCTGGTCCGCCGCCGGCTTGCTGCCGGATTCGATCCATAGCATCAGGCTGTCGAACAGCGCGGCATACTCGGCATCGGCCAGCTTGCTGTGTTCGCGCTCTGTGGTGAAGACCTGCATCAGCTTGTCGCCGCTTCCGGCGCGTTCGACCAGTTCCCTGTAGCTGGCTTCGTATTCGACCATGGCAGTCGGATCATGGATGGCATGCATCGAGATCACCGGAACGGAAAGCTTGCCTTGCATATCCGAATCATCGGCCAGCATGCGCACTGCAACAGGATCGGCATCGAATCGTACGACGCCGCGATTGAGTGCCGCGTCGTCGCTCGATCCGCGATAGACGACATCGCGATTCGAGAATGGATTGCGGCCGCCGAGAACACGCTGCGTGAGGTCACGGAACAGGAAGGTCGCCCAGCGCAGATGCGACACCAGCGTACGCTCGGGTACGTTGATCACCCCGAGAATATTGGCGAGGTTGCGCTTCTGCGCGTCGGTGCGCTGCGCGGCAGGGAGCTTGATGCCGGTGCATTCGTTGACCCGGTCATCCAGTTCCTTTCCGGTCATCTTCGCGTCGGCGGGCAGGCCCATCCATAGCGGATATTGCGGCTCGTCGGGACGGGGATGGTTGTTGCAATAGTACTGATACACCGCGCGAAGGTCTGCGCGATGCAGGTAATTCAGGGTGCCGCCGGCGAGCATGCCGTTGGTCAGGACCGCGCCGTCGTATTGACGGGTGCCGTCCTTGCCGATTGCATACAGCTCGATCCCCTTGGCCGCGATATTGCCTCCCCAGGATTGCCCGTGCAGGATGGTGCGCGCCGGCTTGCCGAAGGTTTGCCAGAAAATGTGGCGCAGGTTCTCGGTATCTTCTGCGGCCATCCGCACGCCGTAGCCGGGGCGGCGGTAACTCGAACCCGCCCATGCATAACCCTGGCGAACGGTGACCGCAAAACGTTCCAGGTCTTCCAGGCTGGTGTCGCGGCCAATCGGCTCCAGGCGCGGACCGCCGTGGGCATGCATCACCAATGTGTTGTTCCATTGCTCCGGGATCGCAATCCAGTATTGCGCACCGTTGCCGTCCGCACCGGTGTAGCAGCGCGCCACACTTTTCAATTCAGCGGGGCACGGAGTCAGGGCAGGTGCGGCCGTGTTGTCTGTTGACGACGCCGAAGGCAATAACGATGCGGCCTGTTTTCCCGGGCTGCTGCAGCCAAGCAGGCTTAAAGCAAGCAGGGTGGACGCGCTCAGCGTGGCAATTCGTATGTTCATTGTCTCCTCGCGGATAGTAGGTTCCTTGTCATGCGCAATGCATGTGCGGCATGTTTTTACTGATGGTAAGGAGAATGCTGCCCAATGTAAAATATCTCGATTCATTCATTTCGATATATAAAAAGTATCAACAGGGGACACCGTGGAATTAAGGCATTTGCGCTACTTCGTGGTGGTAGCGGAAGAAGGACATTTCACGCGCGCGGCCGAGCGCCTCGGCATGCAGCAGCCGCCGCTCAGCCAGCAGATCCGCGCGCTTGAGCAGGAATTGGGCTTCGATCTCTTCCGCCGCCATCCGAAAGGGGCGGATTTGACGGAGGGCGGCATGGTGTTTCTCGGCGAGGCGCGAAACATTCTCGCCAGCGTCGAGCAGGCATCCCGGCGCGCGGCGCTCGCGGCCAACGGCTCGGAAGGCAGCATCACGCTGGCATTCACCAGTTCCGCCGCCGCCCATCCGCTGATTCCCCGCGTCGTGCGCGCCTACCGCGAGGAATGGCCTCGTGTCAGCCTCGAGTTCAAGGAAGGCAATGCAGCGGAACTCACCGAAGAGATCGTGGCCGGCAAGGTGCACGTCGCCTTCCTCCGGTTGCCGGTGAGCCGCCCGCCGGGCGTGGTGTTCCAGCCGCTGCAGGAAGAAGAGATGCTGCTCGTTCTGCCGGTCGGGCATCCGCTGCTGCCGCGGCGGACACCTGACACCATGCCCGTCATCGCATTGAAGGCGCTCAGGGACGAGCACTTCATCCTGGTGCGGCGCCATGGTGCGCCAGGCATGTATTCCAGCCTGATCGATGCCTGCGTTCGCGCAGGATTCACGCCGAAAATCGCCATGGAAGTCGATCGCATGCTGACCAACATCAGCCTCGTTGCCGCGGGCGTCGGGATATCCGCGGTGCCGGCATCGATGAAAGGGTTTCACGCCGAGAGCGTGGTGTACTGCCGCATCAGCGACGATGAACCCGGACTGTCCGCACCGTTGACGATGGCTTGCATGGCTTCCGGCATGCCGCCTGCGGTCGGACATTTCCTTGCACTGGCGGCGCAGATGGCAGTTGGCCCCGCAACACGGCCGGCAATGCCCGGCAGGCAAACCGCATCGCGCCCGAAGCGCTAGCAACCCATGGCGATATCAATCAACCGGTTTGCCCAAAGACCGTACCTCTCCCCCTTCGCGCAGGTCATCTACGCAGTTCTGTGCGGCGGGATGCTCGGCGGCTTCATGCCGGAACTCGGCGTACAGATGAAGCCGCTTGGCGACCTGTTCATCAGCGTCGTGAAACTGCTGGTCGGTCCGGTCATTTTCTTCACCGTTACCGCCGGCATCGCCACCATGGGAAGCATCAGGCAGATGAGCCGTATCGGCATCAAGGCGCTGGTGTACTTTGAAATACTGTCCATTCTTGCATTGCTTGCCGGCTTTGCCGCCGCTGCACTGCTGCAACCCGGTGCCGGTTTTCCGATCGATGCCGGTACGCGTGCAGCCGTGCCACCTTCCGACCTGTCCTTGCTGCGCACCCTTGGCAATGCCTTCCTGGACAGCTGGGTATTGCAGGTACTTACCGCCGCCATCCTGTCCGGCGTCGCACTCGCCCTCCTCGGCGAGCGCGCGAGGCGCTTTTCCGCCGGCTGCGAGCGCATCGCCGGCTGGCTGTTCGGCATCGTCGGCCTGATCATGATGGCAGCACCTGTCGCCGCCTTCGGCGCCATCGCCTTCACCGTCGGCAAGTACGGCATCACCTCGGTTGCGCCATTGCTCCAGCTACTGGGCGTCCTGTACCTGGCGACGATCGTGTTCGTGCTGGCGGTACTCGGTGCGATTGCCCGCCTTGCCGGCTTTCGTATCCTGCGATTCATGTGGTACATCAGGGAAGAATTGATGATCGTGTTCGGCACCGCGTCGTCCATCACGGCGATGCCGAGGCTGATCGAAAAGCTGGAACAGGCCGGCTGCACGAAAACGGTGGCCAGGATCGCGGTACCGGCGGGGTATTCATTCAACCTGAATGGCAGCAACATCTACATCGCCGTGGCGCTGTTGTTTCTCGCACAAGCCTACGGGATCGAACTCGGCCCTGCATCGGTTCTGACGATTCTGGCCGTCGCCATGATCACGACAAAGGGCGCAAGCGGCGTCGCCGGATCGGCATTCATCGCGCTTGCAGCAACGCTTGCCGCAGTCCCGGCCCTGCCGGACGGCAGCCTGATGTTCATTGTCGGCATCGAGCGCCTGCTCAAATGCAGATCACTCGGAAACATCATCGGGAATGGTGTCGCGTGCCTCGCGATTTCCGCCTGGGACGGCACGCTGGACCGGACTAAACTGCGCGACGCAGGCATCGGATAGCCGAAGACCGGCGTGCGTGTTGCGCTCTCAGGAATCCGTCTCGACCAGGTCGGTCGACTCGATCTTCGTTACCAGCAGCCGGTCGATCCGGTTGCGGTCCATGTCGACCACCTCGAAGCGGTAGCCATCCCATTCGAAATGCTCGGCAGCGTTCGGGATGCGGCCGAACTGGGTGAGCACGAAGCCGGCCAGCGTATGGTAGGTGCCGGAGGATTCTTCGGGGAAGCGCACCTCGGTCTGCAGCAATTCGCGGAACCGGTCGAAGGAAACGCCGCCGTCGATGAGCCAGCTTCCGTCCTCGCGCTGCACCGCGTCGGCTTCCTGCTGTTCGTCGATGACGGAGACGTCGCCCACCAGCGCGCCCATCACATCGCTCAATGTCACCATGCCCTCGATCTCGCCGTACTCGTCGACCACCAGTGCGAGTTCGGCGCGATTTTTCTTCAGCGCTTCCAGGAGCTGCATGCCACTGAGGGATTCGGGGACATACAGCGGCGGCTTGGTGACCGCGGCGATATCGATATTGGAAAGGGATTTGCTGCGGATGGACTGTTCGAAAAGATCGCCCGCATGGACGATCCCGATGACCTGCGAACGGTCGCCGTTGCACACCGGGAAGCGGCTGTACGGGCTATCGGCGATCCTGGCGAGATTCTTCTCGACGGTATCGTTGAGGTCGATGAATTCAAGGTCGGTGCGCGGCGTCATCAATGCGGCAAGGCGCTGGTCGTCGAGGCGCAGGGCGCGGGTCACGATGTCGTGCTCGGTTTTTTCGAACAGGCCGGCATCGGTGCCTTCCCGCAGCATGCCGGTGATGTCTTCTTCCGTCACCGCGCTGTCCGTCGTTTGATGCAGTCCGAGCAGGCGCATGATGAATTCGGTCGCGACCGACAGGATCTTGACGAACGGCCCCATGATGCGCGACAGCCATTGCATCGGCACCGAGATCAGGGTGGCGACGGTCTCCGGGTACTGCATCGCAATGCGCTTGGGGACGAGTTCGCCAAGGATGATCGATGCAAACGTGATGCCGACAACGACGATCGCCAATGCGATTTCACGCGCATAGTCGGCAAACAGGGAAACGGTCGCCACGGTCGGCGTCAGCCGTTCCACCAGCGAGGCTTCACCGTAGGCACCGTTGAAAATGCCGATCAGCGTGATGCCCACCTGCACCGTGGAGAGAAACCGGCTGGGGCTGTCGGCAAGATTGAGGGCGGCGCGCGCCCCGCGGCTGCCGTTTTCTGAGAGCTTTTCCAGCCGCATGCGTTTGGAGGAAACGATGGCCAGTTCGGACATGGCGAAAACGCCATTAAGAAGAATGAGACCCAGGATAATTAATATATCCACCGAGGTAGAACGACACGGTTATCCCGTCAGTTCCGGTTGTTGAAGAACCGGTATTGTACTCGGGCGTCATGGCATTCGAAATAACATGACGGAATGTTAATGCTTCAGTGCAACATTACCGATGGCTGGTCGATTTCCGGCGCATCAATGTCCCTCGCCGGTGACATCGTGGCGTAACAATGAATATCAATAATGTGGCTTCCTCTTAGCCATGGGACGACATGATGAAATTGCTCCTGAACATTCTTCTGACGGCAGGCGCGTTAAGCCTGTTTCCATTCACGGCACACAGCGCCAATGCCGACCACAAGGAAGGCCACAAGGATGCCCACCCGAGCAAACATTCCCCGGCCCACGCAAAGGACCGCCTGCCCGCCAAGCTGGTCCTGGCGCATCGCGGCGCAAGCGCACTGCGGCCGGAACACACGATCGAGGCCTACGCCAAGGCGATCGAAGATGGCGCGGACGTCATCGAGCCGGACCTGGTCATTTCCAGGGATGGCGTCCTGGTGGCGCGCCATGAAAATGAAATTTCCGGCACGACCGACGTCGCCGACCGGCCGGAATTCGCGGGCCGCAAGACCACCAAGCTGATCGACAATGTCGCGATCACCGGCTGGTTCACCGAGGATTTCACGCTGGCCGAACTGAAGACGCTGAAGGCAAAGGAGCGCATCCCGCGCAATCGTCCCGCCAACACCC
>NZ_DAIUCO010000012.1:0-39148 GCF_036846085.1 Noviherbaspirillum sp.
TTGGCCATGGCCGCGTGACTCTACTTCTGAACCCCCTCAATTCCGGGGGGATTACTGGCGCTTCGTGTTTACGGTGGAAGCGCCGCAGAACGACGAGGATCTGCAATTGCTGCCGAGCCTGCGCTATGCGCATTCGGAACGGTATATCCGGCGGCTGGCGGAAGTAACCGGCTTCAGGGTGGACGATATTTCCCGCGCGCCGATTCGGTATGACCAAGCGCAGCCGGTGGAGGGGTTGTACGCCTATTTGCGTTGAGAAAGCACCCTGATCGCCTGTCCCGGCGCAATAACTGGAGGCCGCTTTTAACAAAAACACACAAATGCTTTGATAAAACCATGCATTTATAGCCTTTTATATTGCCTATACTCCCGAGCAATCTTGGAAATCCCTGCTCACCCATGCCCTCCCAAGCCATCATCTTCGACGCCTACGGCACGCTGTTCGATGTCTACTCGATCGGCGTCCAGGCCGAGCGCCTGTTTCCCGGCAAGGGCGCAGCGCTGGCGGAGCTGTGGCGCGACAAGCAGATCGAGTACACCCGCCTGCGCACCCTGTGCAGCACCTACAAGCCGTTCTGGGAAGTGACCCAGGACGCGCTGGTGTTCACCTGCCGCAAGCTGAAGCTCGACCTCACCGTCGATGCCCAGAACATGCTGATGGGCCAGTACGCCAGGCTGCAGGCCTTTCCCGAAAACCTTGCCGTGCTGCAGGCATTGAAATCGATGAACCTGCGGCTGGCGATCCTCTCCAACGGGAACCCCGGCATGCTGGATGCCGCCGTGCAGGCCGCCGGCATGGGCGAGGTGTTCAACCATGTGCTGTCGGTCGATGCCGTGAAGAAGTTCAAGACGGCGCCGGAGGCATACCAGCTCGGCGTCGATGTGCTGGGCCTGTCGGCGCGCGACATCCTGTTTGTCTCCAGCAATTGCTGGGATGTCTGCGGCGCAGGCTGGTTCGGCTACAAGACCTTCTGGGTCAACCGCGCCGGCGCGCCGGTCGAGGAGCTGGGCGTGACGCCGCACGGAGAAGGACGCACGCTGAACGATGTGCTGGCCTTCGTCGAACAGGGCCGAAGCCGGAACTGATCCCGGCACGAGACGGTTTTCCCAATGATTCGCAATTCCAAATAACTAACCAAGAGGACACACACCATGACTGAACGCACCGCCTGTAACGGACTCCAGGTCGCCACCTCGCTGTACCGCTTCATCGAAGACAAGGTTCTGCCGGGCACCGGCATCGACAGCGCCGGCTTCTGGAAGGGTTTCGATGCCATCGTGCACGACCTGGCGCCGAAGAACGCGGCCCTGCTGGCCGAGCGTGACCGTCTGCAGGTCGAGCTGGACAACTGGCATCGCGCCAATCCGGGCCCGATCAAGGATGTGCCCGCCTACCGCGCATTCCTGCAGAAGATCGGTTACCTCGTGCCGCGCCAGAAGGACGTCAAGGTCACCACGACCAACGTCGATGCGGAACTCGCGCTGCAGGCCGGCCCGCAGCTCGTGGTGCCGATCCTGAATGCCCGCTATGCACTGAACGCGGCGAACGCCCGCTGGGGTTCGCTGTACGACGCGCTGTACGGCACCGACGCGATTCCCGAGACCGACGGCGCGACAAAAGGCGGCGCGAACGGCGAGGGCTACAACCCGGTGCGCGGCGCGAAAGTGATCGCCTTCGCGCGCAACTTCCTCGACCAGGCGGCCCCGCTCGCGAAAGGCTCGCATCGCGACGCCACCACCTACAAGGTCGCCGGCAACAAGCTCGCGGTCACGCTGCAGGACGGCAGCACCACCGGCCTGGCCGATGAAAGCAAGTTCGTCGGCTACCAGGGCGGCGCGGATGCGCCGTCGTCGGTGCTGCTGAAGAACAACGGCCTGCATATCGACATCCAGATCGACCGCAGCACCCGCATCGGCAAGGATGACGCCGCCGGCGTCGCCGACCTGGTGATCGAGTCCGCGCTGTCGACCATCCTCGACCTGGAAGATTCGGTCGCCGTGGTCGATGCGGCCGACAAGGTCATCGCCTACAGCAACTGGCTGGGCATCCTGAAGGGCACGCTCAACGAAAGCGTGACGAAGGGCGGCAAGACCTTCACCCGCGCACTGAACAGCGACCGCAAGTACACCGCCGGAGTCGGCGCGACCGATGCGAAGGATGGCGTCGTCACGCTGCACGGCCGCTCGCTGCTGTTCCTGCGCAACGTCGGCCATCTGATGACCAACCCGGCCATCCTGATGAAGGACGGCAAGGAGATCCCGGAAGGCATTCTCGACGCGGTGGTCACCGTCGCGATCGCGCTGCATGACCTCAAGCGCGGCAAGGACCAGGAGATCGGCAACTCGCGCACCGGCTCGGTGTACATCGTCAAGCCGAAGATGCACGGCCCGGCGGAAGTGGCATTCGCCAATGAATTGTTCAGTCGCGTGGAATCGATGTACGGCCTGGCGCCCAACACCGTCAAGCTCGGCATCATGGATGAAGAGCGCCGCACCAGCGTGAACCTGAAGGAGTGCCTGAAGGAAGCCGCCGCCCGCGTGGCCTTCATCAACACCGGCTTCCTCGACCGCACCGGCGACGAAATGCACACCGCGATGCAGGCCGGCCCGATGATGCGCAAGGGCGACATGAAGACCAGCACCTGGCTGACTTCCTACGAGCGCAGCAACGTGCTGGTGGGTCTGTCGTCCGGCCTGCGCGGACGCGCCCAGATCGGCAAGGGCATGTGGGCGATGCCGGACCTGATGGCCGCGATGATGGAACAGAAGATCGCCCATCCGAAGGCCGGCGCGAATACCGCCTGGGTGCCGTCGCCGACCGCCGCGACACTGCACGCGCTGCACTATCACCAGGTCAGCGTCGCCGACATCCAGAAGGAACTGGAGAAGATCGACGCCAGCACCGAGATCGAGCGCCTGCTCGACGGCCTGCTGCAGATCCCGGTCGCGGCTGAACCGAAGTGGTCCGCCGCCGACATCCAGCAGGAACTCGACAACAACGCGCAGGGCATCCTCGGCTACGTGGTGCGCTGGATCGACCAGGGCGTCGGCTGCTCGAAGGTGCCGGACATCCACAACGTCGGCCTGATGGAAGACCGCGCCACGTTGCGCATCTCCAGCCAGCATATCGCCAACTGGCTGCTGCACGACATCGTGACCGAAGCACAGGTCACCGAGACCCTGCAGCGCATGGCGAAGGTGGTGGATGCGCAGAACGATGACGATCCGTTCTACAAGCCGATGGCGCCGGATTTCGAAGCGTCATATGCATTCCGCGCCGCACGCGACCTGGTGATGAAGGGACTGGAGCAGCCGAGCGGTTATACCGAGCCGCTGCTGCATGCATGGCGGTTGAAGGTGAAAGCCGCCAACCGGTAATTCGAGGTGAAGAAGTAGTGTAAAGATAGAGGCCCTTCAACGGGCCTCTTTTCTTTTGTGGTCGTTGATTCGTCGCGCTTTCGCATTTTTCCATGGGTGCGTCGCATGCGACGTTGCATGCAACAAACACCCTAACGTCGTTGTATAAAAAATATTTTGATCGGCTTGGTTAGTGGTTTGCATCGCTTCAATTGTCGATAAGGTTACGACGCTCTTTCGCTGCCGTTCTCACTCCATTCAACACGATGCACCTCGTATCGTAGACAGCATGCGGGATGCGTGTGAATTGGCCTACCTATCCAATCATCGTTCGGAATAACACCTGCATCGGGTTTGCGATTTCCATGCACGTGATGATGTGTGCCAAGCGTGTTTGCACACTGCCTACGGTCCCATGTCCATGGGATATGCGCCTCTGCGGAATCTTACTAATCTGATTCCGGTTCTCTATGGAAACATTCGAAACATCGTTGTGATACTGCTGCGCTACGAGCATTCAGCGAACTGTTCAGGGGTAGGTTTTTGATGCAGTAGTTTTAATGAATCCACAGAGCCAAACACATACCGACGCCACGACCACTTCATCGAAGAAATCAACGCGTCATCAAGACCGCAGCAAACACTCTTGGTATTCACCTGGGATAAAACAATGACTTATAAACACATATCAGCCTTACTGGGATGCACCGCCTTCGCACTCACCGCGTTCGCCGCACCGGTGACGCCCTTCGCCGACAACAACGGCCAGATTCCCCCCTCTTCCGAATACAGCGGTCCCCTCTTCAAACTCAGTCACTCCTATCCATCGAGAGCGCCGGTGCCCGCGATGCCATGGCGCACCGCCATCAACAACGGCCTCATCACCACGAAGAACGCCGGCGCGTATGCCGATGCATTGAAGGCTGCCGTGGGCAGGGACATGCGCGTGCTCATCGAGGACTACGCGAACTGGAACGCCGCCAAGCGCGGCTGGTACAACGAGCCGTGGCTCGGTGCGCAGCGTGAAGCGATCCACGGCATGTATGTGGGTAACGGCATGCTCGATACTTCGCTTTTCAAGGCCAGCGGGCTGACGAAGCCGATGACCACTTATGTATTGACCTACTACGACAAGACCGCGGCACAGACCCTGCAGCGGGTGTGGAAAACCACCGCGATGCAGCCGGTGATCACGACGGCGTCGACGCAGTTTCCCGAAGGCGCGCTGATCGTGAAGGCGTCCTTCATCACCGCCGACCCGACCGTCTGGCCCGTCATGGAAGGCAGCCAGGCATGGCCGCTGTACATCACCGTCGACGCCACGACCGGCGGATATAAAACGCCGAAGGTGGTGAACACCTACTTCATGCAGTTCGACATCATCGTCAAGGACAGCAAGTCGGCGCCGAAAACCGGCTGGGTGTATTCGACGCTGGTCTACGACAAGAATGCTTCGGGCAAAACCGTATGGGACAAGATGGTGCCGCTCGGCGCGCAGTGGGGCAACGACCCGCAGGCCAATAGCACGACCGATCCGTCCGCGCCGCTGGTCGAGAACTGGATCAATCCCGCCGCGCCGCCGTACGGCTCCGAAACTCTCGGCTGGGGCGGACGTCTTTCCGGCCCGAACGATGGCGCGATGAACGACATCGCCTTCACCGTCGGCGGCAAGCAGCAGCTTGTCAAGAACGCGCAGGATTCCTCCTGCATGAGCTGCCATAGCACCGCGCAATGGGATGTGAAGAATGGGCGCATGCCGTCGTTCCTGCTGCCGGCCACGTCGAACCCGCCGACCACCGCCGGGCCGGACGGCAACTATCTCGTGTCGCCCGCGCCGGGCTCGGCGGAGTGGCTGCGCTGGTTCCAGAACCGCAAGGGCACCGTGCCGATGGATAAGGGCAGCGTCGCCACCGACTTCGACATGGTGCTGGCCTTCAAGAGCCTGCCGGCATGGTATGGCGCGACGAGTGGCAAGAAGGCGCAACTGAAGGCGGCCGATCCCGCCGGCAAAAACCGCGTCATGATGTACAACGGCAAGGAACTCGTGGAGTAAGGAAAAACAAAAAGCCGGAAAGAACAGCGCCATTGTTCTGCCGGCTTTTTTGTTGCGGCGTCGGCGCCGCCGTTCCGCTCGCGTTACAACCAATCACCACGAAATCCATGCCATGACCATCAATTACAAAACCTTTTTCAAGAGCGCATCCAACGACGGGCCGGCGGGCATCTCGCAGGGCTATCCGGTACCCGGTCCGCAATCGCCCACCTCGGAAGACATCGCGGGACAGGCCTTCTTCGCCGGCCCCGACGAATGGAAGACCGTTCTTAATACCGCATACGACTTCATCGTCATCGGCACCGGACCGACAGGCGTCGCGTTTATCGAGCAGACGCTCATGAACAACCCGCATGCGCGGATACTGGTCCTCGAGCGCGGCGGCTTCTGGCTGCCGGCGCATTACCAGATGCTTCCGGCTGCCTTCCAAAGCACGACCGGTTCGCCGCCCACCACCTACCCATGGTCGCGCACCACCGAGATGGCCACGACCGGCATGGAGATGTTCCAGGCCGGGTATATCCCGGTGCTCGGCGGACGGTCGACCTACTGGAGCGCCTGGTGTCCGTCTCCCGGTCCCGGCTTGATGCGCGACTGGCCGCAGGAACTGATCGACGTGACGCTGAAACCGGGTTTCTGGGAACGCGCCAAGGCCTTCCTGCATGTCACCTCCACGAACAAGATCAACGACGGAGTCTATGGTTCATTGCAAAACCAGCTCGATGCCAATCTGAAGGAAAACTTTCGCAAGTATGTGCCTTCGGCGGAAAACGCCTATCCGGCGCCGATCGCGGTCGCCAATCCGGAATGGAAGACTGTTAAGTTTTACAAATATTCCACCGTCGGCACCTTGCTGGACAGACTTGAAAAGCAGAAAGTGCTGGCAAGCGCCGGCGCGGGCAGCGTGCTCACGGTCGCCGACCGCTGCATCGTCGAACGGCTGCTGCACGACGACAGGGGAACGGTCATCGCCATCGAAACCAGCCGCGGCACGCTCAGCGTCGGCGCGGCAAAAATCGTTCTCGCCATGGGCACCATTCCGCCCGCCACCCTGCTGATGAATTCCTTCGGCGATCTGCTGCCGAACGCCGGAAAGCGCTACACCGGTCACTTCATGTCGCATGTGACGGCGCGCGTGAAGCGGTCGGCATTCAAGGATCTGTCAGCGCTGGAAATCGGCGCGCTCTACCTCGATGGCAAAGACAAGGCCGGCTACCAGTACCACGTGCAAGCCAGCGCCTTCGCGGTCGCACATCCGGCCGACGATGCGGGAACGGTGGCGCACGAGTGTCCTGATGCCGCGGCAGCGCCGTCGATGCAGCAGCTTGCTGGTTCCGAAGACGATGTCGTGTTCGTGTGCGCGACACTCGGTGAAGTGAGCGAGAAGAATCCGGACAACTGGATCAGGCGCAACGGCGGCAAGGACGCGGCGGCGAACATCACGCTGCAGCTCACTCCCGGGCCCGAGGACATGCGGCTATGGGATGTGCTGGACGAAGCAACCTACCAGACCATCCGCGCGCTGGTCAGCAGCGGTGGCACACCTCCCATCGATTACTGGATCGATTCGGCCGACGGTGGTGGCGCGTGGAGCAGTTCGCCGCCGGATCGCAGCCAGATCCGCCTCAATATCATCGTGCACGAAGCGTCGCCCTTGTGGATGGGCACCGACCCGAAGACCTCCGTGGTCGGGACCGATTATCGTCCGCATGGCGTGAACAACGTCTACGTTACCGGCGGATCGATTTTCCCGACTTCCGGTTCGTGGAATCCGACGCTCACGATGTGCGGCCTGGCGCAGGACCTGGCTGACCGGCTGACGCAGTAGGTGCCGGCAAGGATGGCTTCACGGCGGTGCGTGAGGCTGTCTTCACGTGATTAGAACTCGTTTCATCAATAGGATTGTCGTCCCCGCGAAGGCGGGGACCCAGAGATGCTCCGCTTACGGAGCCAAGGCATCCCTGGATTCCCGCTTGCAGCGCGCATACCGGCTTGTAAGCCGGTATCGTTCCGCAGGCGGACAGCATGCTGTCCGAATTCCCTGCTCCACCCTTCGCGGGAATGACAAGAGTACCGTAAAGGTATTTATGAAATGAGTTCTAGTGTGGTGTCCCGCAAATAACTTTACAAAGTCGCTCAATCTTTTGCAGTATTGAGTCGGCGGTTGCGGTCCACACGAACGGTCGCGAGTGGGCGTTGTACTGCTCGACAAAGCTGTCGATCTTGCGGGTAAGCTCAGTGACGGTTTTGAATGAATTGCGTTTCAACGCTCTTTGCGTGAGCAGGCCAAACCAGCGTTCGACTTGATTGAGCCAGGAACTGTAGGTCGGGGTGTAGTGCACATGGTAGCGAGGACGTTGCGCCAGCCAGGCACGCACTTTGGGGTGTTTGTGGGTGGCGTAGTTATCGATGACCAGGTGCACATCGAGCGACGCGGGGACGCTGTTGTCGACATGGCGCAGGAATGACAGAAACTCCTGATGCCGGTGGCGAGCCTTGCACTGCCCGATGACTTCGCCGCTGGCCACGTCCAGTGCTGCAAACAGGGTGGTCGTGCCGTGCCGGAAATAGTCATGCGCAATACCCTCGACCTCTCCCATACCCACCGGCATAGCGGGCTGACTGCGTTCGATGGCCTGGATCTGGCTCTTCTCGTCCACGCACAGTACCAATGCCTTGTCAGGCGGATTCAGATACAGGCCAACAATGTCACGCACCTTCTCAACGAAGAACGGATCCGTGGAAAGTTTGCATGACTTGCTGCGATGCGGTTTCACACCAAACAGATGCAGGTAGCGCTGGACCGTGCTTTTGGAAATGCCGGTTTCCTCCGAAGCCAGACGGGTGCTCCAGTGCGTCGCTCGCTTGGGTTGGTTTTTAAGAACTTTATTGAGCAGCGTAGCGATAGAGTCGTCGTCATAGCTGCGCGGCCGGCCGGGCCGCGCCACATCATAGAGACCTGCAATACCCTGGCTGAGATAGCGCTTTCTCCAATGACCAACGCTGGGCAGGGTCAAACTAAAGTGTTCGGCAATAGCGGTATTGGAATAGCCTTCGGCAGACATGAGGATCATTTGGGCACGTCGTACCACGCTATGCGGCAAGGAACGGGAGTGTGCCAGCACTTGCAAATCGGCATGTTCCTGTTCCGACAGCGTGATCTGCGCTTTCTTTGGACGTCCGCGTTCCATGGCCAGTCTCCTGTGTTACCAGCATAGCCAATAGACATCTCATCTTATATAAAGTTATTTGCGGGACACCACACTAGTAACCCAGCGTCCGCGGTAGCCACATCGCCAGTTGCGGAAACACCGCGACCAGCACCAGCGCCAGCAGCATCGATGCCACCATCCACAGCGCCCAGCCCACCGTCGATTCCATCGTGATGCCGGCGACCCGCGTGGTCACCATCAGGTTCACCGCCATCGGCGGGGTGAACTGGCCGATCGCCAGGTTCATCGTCATGATGATGCCGAACCAGACCGGGTCCCATTTGTAGATCGCCATGATCGGCAGCAGGATCGGCAGAAAGACCAGGTAGATCGATACCGCGTCCAGCAGCATGCCGGCGATCAGCAGCATGACCATGATCATCGTCAGCATCATCATCTCGTTGCTGGTCAGGCCGAGCAGCAGGTTGGCGAAGGCATCGAACGCGCCCAGCGTGGCGCCGGCATGGGCGAAGACGCCGGCGAGCGAAATGATCAGCAGCACCACGGCGGAGATCTCCGCCGATTCCACCAGCACCTGGTACAGCGCGCGCAGGCTCAGCGTGCGATAGACGAACATGCCCACGACCAGGCCGTAGAATGCGGCGACCACCGCCGCCTCGGTCGGGGTGAAAAGGCCGGTGCGCAGGCCGCCGAGGATGATCACCGGCGCAAGCAAGCCCCAGATCGCTTCCTTGAAACTGTTCCAGAACGTCGGCGCGGGTTCATCCGACGCAAGACCCCAGCCGTTCTTCCACGAAAACCAGAGCGTCGGCAGGATCAGCGACAGGCCGGCGAGGATGCCGGGGATGACGCCGCCGGCGAACAGTGCCGGCACCGAGGCGGCCGGGACCAGCACGCTGTAGACGATGAGGGCGATCGACGGCGGGATCAGGATCGCGGTGGACCCGGCGGCTGCAATCAGCGTGGCGGAAAACGCCTTTGGATATCCCTGCCGGAACATCGCCGGGATCATCACCATCGCGACCGCCGCCGCATCGGCAGGGCCGGAACCCGAGATCCCGCCGAGGAACATGCAGACGAGGATGGCGACGATGCCCTGCGCGCCGCGGCGCTGGCCGACGATCGCCGAGGCGAAGCGCACGATGCGCACCGCGACGCCGGCACGCTCGAAGATCATGCCGGCCAGCACGAACACCGGCAGCGCCAGCAGCGGATACTTTGCAATGCCGTTGTAGGCATTGGTGGGCACCGACATGATGCCCAGCCCCTCGACCAGGATGACTGCCGTGCCGGCCACGCCCAGCGCGATGGCAAGCGGGGCGCCGATGGCCAGCAGCAAGGCGAAGCCGAGAAAGAGGATAAGGCTGCCTTCGGCGATCATGGCACACCTCCGTCGAGCGGCTGGCGGTCAATGCGAACCACGCGGATCAGGCGGCCGAGGATGCGCAGCAGGATCACGACCGACAGCAGCGGCAGCCAGATGGTGTAGATCCATTGCGGGATACCGATGCCGGGCGAGGTAGTTTCATAGGTCCAGTCATCCCAGAACAGGAAGCTGCCGTACCAGGCCATCACGCCGAACATCACGATGCCCAGCAGCAGAACGAGATACTCCACCTTCCGGGCGAGCGGCTTCGGCAGGCGGTCGGTAAAGAAGGTCACGCGGATATGGCGGTCGCGCGCGAAGGCGGCCGATGCGCCGAACAGGGTCAGCACCACCATCAGGAACACCGAGAATTCCTCGGTGAAGGCGAACGACACATCGGTCAGGTAGCGCACCACCACGTTGGCGAACGTGATGCAGCACAGCAGCGCCATCGCCATCGCGGCAAAGAATTCCTCGATCTTCACGGGCACGCGCGGCGGCGTCTCCCCGCGTGCCGAAGCGTCATCAGGCAAATCACTCATACAGATATTTCCGGTTGCATAAAGAAAGCGCCGCCCGGAGCAGGGGGCGGCGCGGGATGCGTCAACAACAATGAGCAACGATCAGCGGTTCACTTGCGCGCGGCGATATCCGCTTCCGCTTTCTTGACGAGGCCGGTGCCGACGGTCTTGGCCCACTTGTCGTAGACCGGCTGGGTCAGCTTCTTGAACTCGCCGACTTCGGCCGGCGTCAGGCGCGTCACCTTTACGCCGAGGCCCTCGACCTCCTTGTACAGGCTGCTGTCGGATTCGGTGAGGCCCTTGCGCGCGAGTGCGATTTCTTCCTTGCCGGCCTGGATGGCGGCGGCGCGCACCGCCTCCTGGTCGGCCTTGCTCCAGCTCTCCCACACCTTGCGGTTGACGACGAAGATCAGTGGATCGGCGGTATAGCCCCAGACGGTCAGGTACTTCTGCCCGAGGCTGTGGATCTTCGCGCCGAGGAATACGGACACCGGATTCTCCTGGCCGTCGACGGCGCCGGACGCGAGCGCCGGCTGCGCGTCGGCGAAGCTCATCTGCGTCGGGTTGGCGCCCAGTGCGGTGAAGGTGTCATTGAACAGCGGCGAACCGACCACGCGGAACTTCATGCCCTTCATGTCGGCCGGCGTGCGGATTTCGCGCTTGGAATTGCTGACCTCGCGATAACCGTTCTCGCCCCATGCGAGCGGCACGACACCGTTCTTCTCGATCACCTTGAACAATTCCTTGCCAACCTCGCCCTGCGTGAGCGCATCGAGCGCGCGGTAGTCCGGCATCAGGAACGGCAGGGAGAACAGGTTCAGTTCCTTCACCTGCGGTGACCAGTTGATCGACGAACCGATCGCCAGGTCGATCACGCCCTGGCGGATGGCGGTGAATTCACGCGTCTGGTCGCCGGCGACCAGCGACGTGCCGGGATACATCTTGATGTTGATGCGGCCCTCGGTTTTTTCCTTGACCAGTTGCGCCCAGCGCTCGCCGCCCTTGCCCCAGGGGAAGGCGGTGCCGAGCACCGTCGACAGCCGGTATTCGGGTTGGTATTTCTGCTGCGCATGGGCGGGTACGGAAAGGACGAGCGCGGCGGCGGCCGCGAGAGCGAACAGGGGGCGGTACATGGAGTCTCCTTGATGAATTTGTGGCGCTGATGCATTGCGCTGCGCGGTCCACTTGCATGGACGCATTGCGTGATACAGCAGACTTTTTACAGCAATCTTGCGTGTGCGGCAACTACCCCCGCCGATAGGCAAGGCGGATGGAACCGCCATGCGCATGTCGGGTCCATTCTGAACGATTTCGTCCAACCGCCGTTCCCCGGCTCTTCCAGAGGATCAACATGCAATCCATCGGCTATGGCGCGCATCGCGCGGATGCACCCCTGCAATCCCTTCGTTTCGAACGACGCACGCCCGGCCCGCACGACGTGCATATCGACATTCTCTATTGCGGCGTGTGCCATTCCGACCTGCATACCGCACGCAACGAATGGGGCAACACGGTCTATCCGGTGGTGCCGGGCCATGAGATCGTAGGCCGCGTTGCCGCCGTCGGCGACCAGGTCAGCCGCTTCAAGCCGGGCGACATCGCCGGGGTCGGCTGCATGGTGGATTCCTGCCAGCACTGCAGCAGTTGCGCCGAAGGCCTCGAGCAATATTGCGAGAACGGCTTTGTCGGCACCTACAACGGCGAGGAAATGCACTCCGGCGGCATGACGTACGGCGGATACGCGAACAACATCGTGGTCAACGAGAAATTCGTGCTGCGCATCCCGGCCAATCTCGATCCGGCAGCGGCGGCGCCCCTGCTGTGCGCAGGCATCACCACCTATTCGCCGTTGCGGCACTGGAAGGTCGGCAAGGGGCAGAAAGTGGGCATCGTCGGCCTCGGCGGGCTCGGCCACATGGGCATCAAGCTGGCGCATGCGATGGGCGCCCACACCGTGCTGTTCACCACCTCTCCCGACAAGCGGGAGGATGCCCGGCGGCTCGGTGCCGACGAGGTGGTTGTATCGCGCAACGCAGGCGAGATGGCCGCGCATGCGAACAGCTTCGACTTCATCCTGAACACCGTGGCGGCACGGCACGACCTCGATGCCTTCATGGTCCTGCTCAAGCGCGACGGCACCATGACGCTGGTCGGCGCACCGGCCGAGCCGCATCCGTCGCCGCAGGTGTTCAACCTCATCATGAAGCGCCGCCATCTCGCCGGGTCGCTCATCGGCGGCATCGCGGAAACCCAGGAGATGCTGGATTTCTGCGGCGAGCACGACATCGTGTCGGATATCGAAATGATCCCGATCCAGCAGATCAATACCGCCTATGAACGCATGCTGAAAAGCGATGTGCGCTACCGCTTCGTGATCGACATGGCGTCGCTGCAAAACGAAACGTAACCACGAAGCATGATCGGCTATAGCAACAACGCCAGCACGGTCAGCAACACGCTGGCGAGCAATGCATTGCACAGTGCGAATGCCCAGTTCCTGCCGATGCTGATCTGGTAGAGGCCAACACCCGCATAGCGGCTCGCCGTCAGCGACAGCACCGAGTACGGCGTCAGGCAGGCTGATAGTCCCCATCCGGAGAGGATGGCGGAAATGTGGACCAGCGGCGGCAGGTTCAGCACCTGCGGGGTCATCGTCGATGCCATGAACACCGCGGTGAGCACCGGGTGGATGCCCGCCAGCGCGATACCCATGATGCTGGCCATCAGGAAGGCGATGCCGAAGAACGGCCAGCCGCCCAGCAACGATCCGACCTGTTCCACCCATGGCTGCGGGAAGGCATCGGCCATGATGCTGCCGGCGCAGCCGGCGGCGGTGAACAGAATGGCTTCGCTCGCCAGGCGCGGGAACTGCAGCTGCGCGCCCTCGCCCATGCGCACAAGCGCGTCGGGGATGCGTCGCCCCGGATCGGCCAGCACGATATTGAGCAGCAGCGCCACCACCGGCCCGACCAGGACGATCGAGGCGGTGATACCGATCTTCAGCACGCTGCTGGTGGCCAGCACCGTGCCGAGGAAGCCGAACATGATCAGCAGCACCGGGATGGCCGCACTTGCCAGCGGCGGAGGTACGTCGGGAACCGCGTCGGCCGCTGGTTGCGGCTCGGTGGGGGGCAGCGTTTTCCTGCTGAAGCGGTTGACCAGCACGCCGACCACGATGGTGATCTGCGCCAGTCCGGCGCCGACCGGAAATACTTCGATCCAGTGCAGGCTTGGATACAGCGCCAGCAGGATCGCCATGTTGCCGAATACCGGGCTCCAGAAGCCGGCGGCGGCGAAGCCCCGGGTCACGGCGATCACGGTGGCGGTGCGGGTCGGGCTTTTTCCCTCGTCGGGTGGCGCCGCCATCACCAGCATGATGTTTGCGCCGGCCAGGCCGAGCATTCCCGAAAACACCTGTCCCGCGATATTGAAGCTCAGGTAGCGCTGGCCAGGCGGCTGGCCCCGCAGGTTGGTGCCGACGATCTGCACATGGCGACTGCGCAATGCGCAGCGGGCCAGCAGCATCACGCTTGCCATCAGCGCCAGCAACAGGCCCGAAACAAAGATGCCGCGCTGCACCGCCGCCAGCGGAGACTGGGTGAACGGCAGCAGCACCACGCTGGTGGCAAGCAGCAGCAGGGAGGTTGTGCGCAGTCGCGGCGGGATATTGCGGTACTCCACCGCGATCAGTACCGCCGCCGCGGCAAACAGCACGGCCGACAAGGCTGCCGGTCCGCCGAAGGCGCGCCACAAGGTGGTGATCATCATGACCACGACGGCGCCGACAGCGGCGGCGAGAGGAAGTCCGCCGGAGGCGGGTCTGGTATCCATCGGATGCGTGGACCGGTTAGGGTGCCGGCGTCACGGCGGGGTGGTGTCGGGGATGCCGTATGGATCGGGCGGCGAACTGCTGGAGCATGGTTTCTCGATGTGGGATCCGCTCAGGCGGCGCTGCGGAGGCTGCGTGATGTCGGTGTGGAATTGCTGCCGATTGTATGCCAGGCGGGCAAATCGAACTGTAAAAAACTTTCCAAAGCGGACCCGATCTGCATCGGGCCCGTCCGCCGGGTTTACTGGTTTCATTTGCTGTTACTTGAAAGGTCGTGCGGGACAAGGAGGGTGTGAACGAAGCGCTGCGCGCTCTCACCAGAAAAGCAGCGGGAAATGCCGGTAGGGTGGGATGACAGACGAATTGCATTGCATTTCTAACCAGGCATCTTGAATGCCTTCAGGTCCGTGGCAAGAGTGCTGATTTCAATCTGGCACTCACCGAAAAGCAGCACGACCGGAAGATTTAGGGTGAAAGACCGGGTGAGGCAGGCGGGATGCTGTTTATTTTGGACAGATGCGGAAGGAGCTGTTGTTGCCGGTGCAAAGGGTCACGCCGCGTCTACGACACCCGCGGCGATGTCAGGCAAAATCTGTAGTGAAATACATCCTGAAGGAGGGGGGCGCGCAACAGTTCGACGGATATCAGGAACGCCCCGCTTTCGGCAACGTGCGCACCGAAGCATGCTTTTTGCGCCATTGCACAACCAGTTGCTCCAAGCCGGTCAGGGAATCGATGGCCTGAACGCCTTCGGGCAAATCTCCCAGGTAACTGACGCCGCTGCCGCCGATCCACAAGGTCACCTGCGGCGGCAATGCGGCGCGCAGGTCTGCAATGGTTTCGGTGATTCCCTGCGCCGAACACGCCTGGGTAAAAGACAAGGCGACCACATCGGCGGCGCCGTCGCGCGCCGCTTCGACCACTTCCGTGGCGGGCGTGTTGGCGCCAAGCTGCAGGCACCTGACCTGGTGTGCGCTCAGGACCGCCTCGACCATGAGAGCGCCGAGATAGTGCGGCTCGCCGGTCAGCGTGGCGACGACCACCTTCGGCTGCTGCGGAGCAAAACGCAATGACGCCAGCGCGCCGTACATGACCAGATTGACCTGATGCGTGAAGAGATGCTCGCCTGCCACCGACAGTTCGCCCCTCTGCCATGCATCGCCGACTGCTTGCGTGAGGGGTGCCAGTACTTCCTTGACGAAGCGGGGCAATCCGAGACTGTGGATCCGATGCTGCAGGATGTCGCGGAATTCGTCGACCCGCTGCCGGCGCAACAGATTCAACATCGATTCGTAGCGGCTCAGTCGTACCAGGACACCGTCGTCGGATGGGTGATGGATTTGAAGCTGCGGATTGCCGCCGCTGAAAATTTTGCCCGGGCGCATGCCGGCATCCAGCATTTCCCTTACGATGCGCAGTTTTTCCACCTGATGAAGCGGATATATCCGGTCGCCATGTTGATCGCGCAACGGCCGTGGAAAGCCATAGCGCTTTTCCCATACGCGCAGTGTTTCCTTGAGAATGCCGGTTTCCTGTTCCACGACGCTAATGGGTACCAGCTTGTCTTCCTGCGATGCCGTATCGGCGTTCCGGTTTGAATCGGACATAGTGTTCCTCGAGTCTCTCATGTCAGAGCGAAATATTTTGTGATTATGATGGCAATTCACGATACCGGTTCTGACAGATTGCCATAAAACGCTACATAAAAAAACGCCCGTGACGAGCACGGGCGCTGAAGTGGAGACACGAGTGTGAGCCGGCTGATGCCGGCGTTTACATCAGGAAACTTGCTGGATGCCTGCCAGCAGCCAACCGCCTGAACCGGACTGCGGCTTCGACAGATTCCATACTTCGACGAACTGCTCCGCCGATGCACCTTCGGCTTCACGGATGAAGCCGCTGAACCTGACGCTGGCAAGATACTCGTCGTTGGCGGTTTCGATGCCAAGGAGTTCGGCGTCCAGTGATACCACATCAGTGTGGTTGGCCGATGCACCGCGTTCCTGCAACTGCAATCTCATTTCGGCAAACATCTCCGGCGAAGTGAATCCGCGCAGGTCATTGACATCGGCTTTGTCCCAGGCCGCCTGCAGGCGAATGAAGTACGTCTTCGCATGACGCAGGAAACCTGCGGTATCAAAATCCGCCGGCACGCCGAACGGTACTGCAGCGGCTCCGGAAGCGTACGACGCCGATTCCAGGGCCGACGGCTGGGAGAGCGATCCCGATGCTGCCGGCGTGACTGGTGCGGCGGGTGTTGCCGGCTCAAGGCGCGAACCGATTTCCGGTGTGCGTGCCGCAGGGCCGGCGAAGGCCGGTTCCATGCCACGGTGACCCATGCCGGCATCACCGTTCTTGCGCCGCATGACCATACGGTAGATGAAGAACGCCGCTCCCGCGAGCAACGCTACCATCAGGATGGTGCTGATCATGCTTGCCAGCGCGCCGCCGATGCCGAGGTGGGACAGCAACGCACCAAGGCCGAGGCCGAGCAGTGCGCCGCCGAGGATGCCTTTCCATGGGCTGGACGGTTTCGCGGCCGGTGCGGCAGCCGGCGCCTGCTTGGCGGCGGGCGCTGCAGCCTGGTTCTGCTGCATCGGTGCCGCCGGCTGGCGGCTCACGCTCTGCGACTGCTTGCCGAACGATCCGCCGCCGCCGACACGCTTGGCTTCGGCCTGCGGCACGGCGATGACCGAAAGGGCGCTGACTGCGATCATCAATGTGACCAACATCTTTTTCATATTTCCTCCAGTGGTGGGTATGCGTGTGGCCGGAACCGGACCACGGAGGTCCGGCCGAATCACAACTGCGCCATCATACGCGCGCGCGTCAATTTGAAAAAGCGAAAATGTACGCTGAATTTCTTCGTAAAATGCGAAGTAGAAATTTCTTTATATGCCCGGGGTACAGTCGGCACAGCGCTCGATCTCCGGCAGTCCGTGGAGCAGCTTTTCCTGCAAGTCGCGCAGAGCGGTACGCACGCCTTCCTCGATCACCGGATGATAAAACGGCATGTCGAGCATGGCGGCGACCGTCATCCGGTTCTGTGCCGCCCATGCCAGCAGGTGGGCGATATGCTCCGCACGCGGACCCACCATTTCCGCACCGAGAAAGCGGTCGGTTCCGTACTCGCCGTACACCCGCAGCACGCCCCGGTTCTGGCGCATGACCCTGCTGCGTCCCTGCGACGCAAACTGTACCTCGCCGATCGCAAAGCTGCCCGGCTTCAGGGTGTTGAATGCGCTTCCCGCAACCGCGATCTGCGGGTCGGTGAAGCCGATGCCCAGTGGTGTGCGGCGCAAGCCGGGAAGCACTTCGGGATACCGGCCCGCGTTGTCGCCCGCGATGCGGCCCTGGTCGGTGGCCTCATGCAGCACCGGCCGCTCATTGTTGACATCCCCTGCGATAAAGACGGCGCTATCGCCGCAACGCATGGTGAGCGGATCGAAGAGCGGCATGCCGCGGGTGTCGAGTTGCAGGCCGCTATGTTCCAGATTGAGCTGGTGCAGGTTGGGCGTGCGGCCGGTTGCCGCCAGCACGAAATCGAAACGCTCGACACGTTCCACGCCATCTGCGCCGAGGCTGGTAAGTGACACCGTATCGCCGTCGGTACGGGCCGAAACCACCCGGGTCAGCACGCGCAAGTCGAGTTCTTCCTTCAGGCATTCGACTGATTCGCGGACAACCGCCGGATCGGACATATGTGCGATGCCGCTGCCACGACCGAATACCGTGACGCGCACGCCCAGCCGGTGCAGCGCCTGACCGAGTTCCAGCCCGATTACACCGCTGCCGACGACCGCTACCGACGCCGGCAGGTCATTCCAGTCGAAGACCTGGTCGCTGGTCACAAGGCGCGAGCCGAGCCGGCGCAGTTCCGGCGGTACATTCGGTGTGGATCCGGTGGCGATGACGATGCTGGCCGCATTCACCAGGGTATGGTCGTCAACCTGCAGCCGGCCCGCGGCCACGAACCGCGCAATTCCGTGCAACCGGTGCTCGTCGGGAATGCGATGGACGTTGTCGACGACGAACCCGACGAAGCGGTCGCGCTCCGCCTGTACCCGCGCCATCACCGCTTTGCCATCAATGCGAAGCGTGCCGGGGTGGATGCCGAAGCCGGGCGCTTCGGCTACCGCATGCGCGGCTTCGGCGGCGGCGATCAGCAGCTTGCTCGGCATGCAGCCGACCCGGGCGCAGGTCGTGCCGTATGGCCCGCCCTCGATCAGTACCACGTGCTTGCCGTGCGACTGCGCGGCGCGGAAGGCGGTCATGCCGGCACTGCCGGCACCGATGACCGCGACGTCAACGTTGATGGACTTCATGGCTGCTCCAAAGCGGCTAAGATGTGCACGGGGCGCTCGCGATTGCTGGACCCGCTTCCATAGTAGATCAATCCGCGATGACGCATTTGCCTGTTGACGTCATGAAAGCCAAAACAACATGAGCGATATCCTTCCCGACGGCGCATTGTCGACCGTCATCGTTCCGCCGACCCGCGACCTGGGCGACAACTTTACCGTGCGCCGCGCATTGCCGTCGGCACAGCGCCGCATGGTGGGTCCGTTCATTTTCTTCGATCAGATGGGTCCGACAGTGCTTGCAGCCGGACATGGGCTCGATGTGCGGCCGCATCCGCATATCGGCCTGGCGACCGTCACCTACCTGTTCGAAGGAGAGATCATGCACCGTGACAGCCTTGGCAGCCTGCAGCCGATCCGCCCCGGCGAAGTCAACTGGATGACGGCCGGGCGCGGCATCGTGCATTCGGAGCGCACCGCACCGGAACTGCGCCGGCAGGAAGTGCGCATTTCCGGTCTGCAATGCTGGGTGGCGTTGCCTCGTGCGCATGAAGAAACCGATCCGGCATTCGCGCACATTGGCGCCGGTGAGTTGCCGGTGGAACAGGGCGAGGGTATCGAGGCGCGCGTTATTGCCGGCAGTTTTTTCGGCAAGACATCGCCGGTGCAAACCTTGTCGCCGCTGTTCTATGTCGACGTGCAATTGCAGCCGGGTGCGAGCTTGCCGGTTTCCGTCGAGTACAGCGAGCGCGCGATCTATCTCGTGAGCGGGCAGGTCGATCTCGGCCGCGACGGCGTATTCGAGCCTGGCAGGATGATGGTCCTGAAAGAAGGTGCGCACCTCGTGGTGAAGAACATCGGCAACATGCCTGCGCGGCTGATGCTGCTCGGCGGCGAGCCGATGTCGGAGGCGCGGTATATCACCTGGAATTTCGTGTCCAGTTCGGCGGAACGCATCGAGCAGGCGAAAGAGGATTGGCGCAACCGGAAATTTCCCGAAGTGCCCGATGAAACCGAGTTCATTCCGCTGCCCGACATCCAGGGAAAGCCGGTTCACTATCCCTGAATGTTCATGGCAGGCTTCTAGCTTTTGTGATCCAGTGTTTTCTCGCCGGGGTCTTTTCCTTCCGTTGAATTGTGTTCGATGACGGCATTGACTTCGGCACCGAACAGCAGCACCGCCGCAGATATGAAGAAGTAGGTAAGCAGCACGATGATGGTGCCGATGCTGCCATAGGTGGCGTTGTAGTCGGCGAAGCTGGATACATAGTAGTTGAACGCCAGTGAGGCAATGATCCAGACGATGACGCACAAGGTCGCGCCCGGACTGATGAAGCGAAAATCCTGTTCGACATCGGGCGCGACGTAATACACCACAGCCACTGCAAGCGTCAGCAGGAGCAGCACGACCGGCCAGCGCAGCCAGGTCCACAATGTCACGAACAGTTGTTCCAGGCCGACCTGTTGCGCCAGCCACTGGATTGCCTGCGGGCCGATCAGCAGGAAGGCGGCGGCTGCAATCAGCATCGCGGCGATTCCAAGGGTGTAGAGCATGGACAGCGGATACAGTTTCCAGGCGGGACGTCCTTCCTTCACGTCATAGGCGACGTTGAGTGCGTTCATAATGGCGCGTATGCCGGCGGACGCTGTCCATAGCGCCACAATGACACCGACGGACATCAGGCCGCCTTGCGGCTGCTGCAATGTATCGATCACTTCATTGACGGAACCCATCGCTTGTTCCGGAACGACTGCCTGTGCTTGCTGACGCAGCCAATCGAAAAAGTCCGGCAGGTGAAGGAAGCCCAGCAATGCGACCAGGAAAATAATGAAAGGAAAAATTGAAAAAAATACCTGGTATGACAATGCAGCGGCATAGGTCGTCATATCGTCATCAAGGAAATCCTTGACCGCCTGTTTGAGGATCGTCAGCACACCCATCCCTCGCAAACCGGGAATATTCATCGTTATCTCCTTCTTGTGGGACCAGGCAAGCCTGCAAGAAGAATGCCTAATTGAATGGCAATTCTTTTTTGTTCTACACAATCTCAGGGCGGAGATCACGCAAGGCGGTATCGGCGGAATGGGTTTACCATTTTCCGGTTGTCCTGCAGTCATTCCTGCTGCAGGACCGGATATTTTCCAGGAGGAAATGCATGAAGCGAAATCAATGGCGTCGTCCGCTGTTGTCAGCGGCCGTTTTTTCGATATTGTCTGCAGTGCTGGCGCCATCCGTCGCGCAAACCGGCAAGCTGCGAACCGAAGTCGTGGCCGACGGACTGGAAAATCCGTGGGCGGTCGCTTTCATCGGCGATGGGCGCATGCTCATCACCGAACGTCCGGGACGCATGCGCGTCGTCGAGGCCGACGGCAAAGTCGGTCCCCCTCTCGTCGGCTTGCCGAAGGTGGATGTGGGCGGACAGGGCGGCTTGCTTGATGTAATTGTCGACAGTGGATTCGCGCGTAACCGCATTGTCTACTTCTGTTATTCAGAGCCGTCTGCCGTCGATGGCCAACCGGGCAATTCCACTGCGCTCGCAGCGGCGCGCCTATCACGTGACGCGAAAAAGCTGGAGGAGGTCAAAGTGATCTTTAGCCAGAAGCCGAAGTTCAGCAGCAACGCGCACTTCGGCTGCCGCATCGTCGAGCATACCGACGGCACCCTGTACCTGACGCTGGGTGACCGCTATCAACGCATGCAGGATGCGCAGACACTGGACAATCATCACGGCAAGGTGGTGCGCATCAACAAGGATGGCACGGTGCCGGCGGACAATCCGTTTGCCCGCAAAAGCCTGGCCCATCGCGGCGCGCTGCCGGAAATCTGGAGTTACGGCCACCGGAATTCACAGGGTGCGACGCTCGGTCCCGACGGCAAGCTTTGGACGCATGAGCACGGTGCGCAAGGTGGTGACGAAGTGAACCGCCCGGAAGCCGGGAAAAATTACGGCTGGCCGGTGATCTCGAACGGCCAGGATTATGGTGGCGGCAAGATCGGTGAGGGACTCACCGCCAAGCAGGGCATGGAGCAGCCGGTGCATTTCTGGACACCGTCGATCGCGCCGTCCGGCATGGCGTTTTTGAGCAGCGACCGCTACGGCAAGGATTGGCAGGGAGATCTGTTCGTCGGCGCACTCAAGTTCCGCTATCTCGCGCGGCTTGAATTGAAGGACGGCAAGGTGGTGCGGGAAGAAAAGCTGCTGCAGGATGTCGACCAGCGCATCCGCGATGTGCGGGAAGGACCGGACGGCTTGCTGTACGTATTGACCGACAGCCGCAAGGGACAACTGCTGAAGCTGTTGCCGAAGTGACGGAGAACTCGCCCGGACGGGGCATGTCATATCAATAAGGTTTCCGTTACGCCATATCGATATGAGGACAGAGCCATGCACCTGTCGACGCATCAGAAGAGGCCGGCCGGGACGCCGGCACTAAACCGGGTGGAAGCGGTGACGATCACCCATCCGGAGCGCGTCATCGACGCGGCAAGCGGGGCGACCAAGCTGGATCTGGCGCGCTATTACGCATGCGCGGCGCCACATATCCTGCCTTTCCTGCGCAACCGGCCGGTCTATCTGCTGCGTGCGCCGGAGGGCATCGATGGCGAGCGGTTTTTTCAGAAGCATCGCGGGCGCATGTCCATCCCGGGCATGCGCCTTTTCGATCGTTCGCTCGATCCCGATCATGCGCCGCTGATGGCGGTGGAATCCGCTCATGCGCTGGCGGGCGTCGCGCAGATAGGCTGCATTGAACTGCATGTCTGCAGCGCAACCGCCGACCGCATCGACCGGCCCGACTGCATGGTGTTCGACCTCGATCCGGGCCCCGAACTGCCATGGAGCGCGATCGTGAAGGGTGCGCGGCAAACGAGGGCGCTGCTGGACGAACTTGGCCTGCGGAGCTTCCTGAAGACCAGCGGTGGCAAGGGCTTGCATCTGGTGGTGCCGCTGGCGCGCCGGCATGACTGGGACGCAGTGACCGATTTTTCCAGGGCGGTCGCCCGGCATCTTGCCGACACGCAGCCGCAAGAATTCACCGCGATCATGGGCAATGAAAACCGGGGCGGAAAAATCTATATCGACTATCTGCGCAACCAGCGCCATGCCAGCACCGTCGCGCCGTACTCGGTGCGCGCACGACCGGGACTGCCGGTGGCGACGCCGCTCGCATGGGACGAGCTGAACCATGTTACAAGCGCAGCGATGTGGCATATCGGCACCCTGCCGGATCGGCTCGCCGGCCTCGCGCGGGACCCGTGGGAGGACTACTTCAACACGCGGCAGCGATTGTCCGTGTCGATGAAGAAGCAGCTCGGCATGTAGGGAACCTCGTGCGCCACGCGGCAGGCGATGCGCGCCGATGCGGTTGATCGACGTGCATCGTCCGGACGGTGACTGGTCTTCGCGGTAAAGGCCTTACGCACGAATTCAACGTGATCGCAGGATAATGCCGCAGCGGAATATCCAGGCTGCTTCCGGCGGCCACGGCCCCTACGGTCCCGCGCCCTACGCCGCCCGTTGCGGGTCGGCCGCCACCAGCAGGCTGCAGCGCACCTTCTCCACCAGCAGCGCATCGGTCGATCCGCGCCACCAGCGCAGCGAGAATGGCTTGTGACGGGAGTGGCCGAGGATCACGAGATCGATGCCGGCCCGGTTGACCATGTTGGCGATCACGGTAATCGGCTCGCCCACTTCCAGATGGGTAGTGACTTTCAGGCCGGCTTCCATCAGCAGTTCCTTTCCGGTCGCCAGCACCAATTCCATCGCCTTGCGTTCGGCCTGCTCCTCCTCGACATTAAGCACCGCCGCAGCCACGAACTCGCCTGCCAGCAATACCGGCTGCGGCATCACGACCGCCAGCAGATGAATCTCGGCCGACGGGCCGGGCGACAGGCGGATGCACTCTTGCAGGGCATAGCGGCTTTCGGGCGTGCCGTTATATGCAACCAGGATTTTGCGGTACATGGTTTCCTCCTTATCAGCGATGGAACAGCGACAACACCTTCGAATGTGCGTCCTACCTGGCCAACACCTTTTCGATATCGGCCGCAAGGCCTTTATCGTCCGGCGTGACACGGCTGGCGTAATGACCGGCAACCTTGCCGTTGCGGTCGATCAGGTACTTGTGAAAATTCCATTTCGGCGCCGTGCCGGTTTCCTTCGCCAGGGCGGCGTGCAAGGGGTTGGCGGCCGGACCGGTGACGGATGTCTTGGAGAACATCGGGAACTTGACGCCGTAAGTATTGAAGCAGAGGTTCGCGATGTCCTTGCTGTTGCCAGGTTCCTGGTTGCCGAAGTCATTGGAGGGGAAGCCCAGCACCACCAGCCCTTTCGGGCCGTACTTCGCATGCAATTTTTCCAGGCCTTCGTACTGGCTGGTGAAGCCGCAATAGCTCGCGGTATTGACCACCAGCAGCACCTTGCCCGCGTACTGGCATAGATGCTGCGGCGCTTCATCCTGCAGCCGGTTGAAACGCTGGTCCAGCAGCGCCGGGCAGGCGGCCTGCGCATGCGCCACGCCGCTGAGGCTGGCTGACAGTGCGAGCAGGAGAACATGCTTTTTCATGATCAGTTCCATCGTCCCGACGCGCCGCCGATGCTGTAGCGGCCCGCGCCGAGCAGTGCCACCGCGATGGCGGAAGCGAGGTAGAAACCTTGCAGTTCGAGTGCCCAGCCGCCGGTCTTGGTCATGCTCATCAGCTCGCCGCGATGCACCAGCAGTATGGCGACCACCATGTTGATTGCGACGACCAGCGCAGCCGGCCTGGTCCACACGCCAAACAGAATAAGGAGCGGCGCGATCACTTCGCCGACGTACACCAGGTAGCCGAGTTCCGCCGGCAGGCCCGCCTTGGCGACCATCCCGGTGATGAAACCGACACCCCCGAAGATCTTCGAAACGCCGTGGAACAGCAGCAATACCGCCAGCACTACCCGCAGAATCAACTTGCCCAAATCGTCCGAAGCGCCTGAACTGCCGAATGTCCTTGCCACCATGAGAGGCTCCTATGTAGGGTTGGATTGCCCTGTTGGTCGGGTCAGCCGCTATCTTAGAATGTGTGTTGATAGTTCTGCAAGCCGCACCGCCGCATACGGACATAGATCAAGCCGGCGCCGATTTTCCGGTCATCCCCTGCCGATGAACGGCATTTTCGTCGCCATCACCGTCATGAACTGCACATTGGCGTCCAGCGGCAGGCTGGCCATGTACAGCACCGCGCGGGAGACATGGTCGACGTGCATCGTCGGTTCCGGCTCGATGCTGCCATTGGCTTGCAAAATGCCGCGTCCCATTCTGGCCGTCATGTCGGTCGATGCATTCCCGATGTCGATTTGCCCGCAGGCGATGTCGTATTTGCGGCCGTCGAGGGAGGTCGCTTTCGTGAGCCCGGTAACCGCGTGCTTGGTTGCAGTATAGGCCGAGGAATGCGGACGCGGTGCATGGGCGGAGATCGACCCGTTGTTGATGATGCGCCCGCCGCGCGGCTGCTGGTCCTTCATCAGCCGGAACGCCTCCTGGGTACACAGGAAGACGCCGGAAAGGTTGATGTCGACCGCCGCCTTCCATTGCTCGTAGGGGAGTTCCTCCAGCGATACGGGCGCGGCGAATACGCCGGCATTGTTGAACAGCAGGTCGAGCCGGCCATAGGTATCACGGGTGGCGGCGAACAGCGCTTTCACCGATGCCGGGTCGCTGACATCGGTGGGCAGGACCAAAGTGCGTTCACCCGCCGGATCGCCCTGCTGCGCGGTTTGTTCCAGCGCGTCCCTGCGCCTGCCGGCCAGCACGACCGCATAGCCTTCCTTCAGCAAGGCAAGCGCCACATGCCTGCCGATACCCGAACCGGCGCCGGTAACCAGCGCGATATTGCTCGAAGCCATTCATGTCTCCTTGAAGAATTATGTGCGACGGATGTTGACCAGGACCACGCCCGTCATCACCAAAGCCGCGCCGGCCGCGAAACGGGCGTCAATCGGATCGTTGAGCAGCAGCACGCCGAAGCCGACACCGAACAGCGGCGTCATGAAGGAAAAGACGGTCAGGCGCGACGCCAGGTAACGGCGCAGCATCCAGAACCATAGCAGGAAGCTGAGAAACGCGATGATCACCGACTGGAAAAACAGGCTTGCCCAGACCACGCCGGTCATGGAGACGGAAGCACCCTGCCCAAGCGCGAGTGCCACGCCCGTCATCACGACGCCGCAGACGCCGAGCTGGTAAAGCAGGGTGGCGGTGGGTGGCGCTTCCGACAGCGCGGAGCGTCGAATCCATACGGTGGTGGCGCCCCAGAATGCGCCGCCCATGACGCCGAGGGCGTCGCCAATCAGCATGTGCGCCCAGTCCCTTCCCTGTTCGGCAAAGCCGCCGGAAAACGCCACGGCAATGCCGGCGAATGCCGCCAGCACGCCGGTCCATTGCACAGGTCCCAGACGTTCACCCGGCACCAGCCAATGCAATCCCAATACGGTGAAGACCGGCGCGGTGTAGAGAAATACCGACATGTGCGAGGCGGTGGTGAATTCCAGGCCCGCGGCAACACAAAGAAACTCGATGGCGAACAGCGTGCCGGCGGTCATGCCGGCGCGCAAGGTTCCGGCTGTCAATGAAGCGCCGCCGCGCCACCAGATCACGATGCAAACCAGCATCGCGGCAATTGCCGAGCGAAGGCCGATCTGCATGATCGCACCCATGTGCGGCAAGGCAAGTTTGACCGCAACCTGCTGCAAACCCCAGAACACGCACAGACCCAACATCAAGGCAATCGCGGATGCATCAAGCGGCTTGCGTTCCATCATCGTTATTCTTCCATGTAGAGGCGAGCGGCTATTGTAAGCGGTGGCGGCGATTTGCATTTCCCGGGAGATACAGACGGGCAGAAAGCCGATTTTGTTCTGAACCAGTGGACATGCCCGGTCTCTAACTTTTGTATTTCGACATATCTATCCGGAGAAAAAGTGATGACTGAAAAAAGTATTGATGCCGTCGAATTGCTCGTTTCCCAGCACCGTGCCATGGAGGCGCTGCTGAAGAGAGTCGCGGAAAGCGACAATCAGGAGGAGAAGAAGACTCTGTTCGCCGAAGCCGGCGATCATCTGGCGACGCACATCAAGTCAGAGGAGGAGCTGTTCTACCCGGCGGTCAAGGCCGCCCGCAACGAAGACCGCCTGCTGGAATCGCTGGAGGAACATCTGTCGCTGAAGCGTCTGCTGGCCGACCTGGTGGACATGGACCCGGAGGATAAGACCTTCGAAGCGAAATTGCAGGTGCTGACGGAGCAGGCGGAGCACCACCACAAGGAAGAGGAAGAGCATCTTTTCCCGGAAGTGCCGAAGCTGATGAGCCAGGAGCAGCGCGAAGCGCTCGGCCGCGAAATGCTGGCCTTGCAGAACAACCTCGATCGCCGCGGCGATCCGCGAGAAGCGGTGGCCAATGAGACCGGTTCCGCGGCACCGCTCGACTAGGATGCGGGTGCGCATGCGCCTGATGCATCGAAAGGAGCAATGATGAAACCCTTAGTGATCAGTGCGGTTGCGGCATGTTTTGCCGTCGCGGCCCATGCGCAGACCGGCATGCCGGCCAAACCCGGCTCCTCGCTGCCGACACCGTCCGAACCCGGCATGCGCAGCGCGCCGGACTCGTCGATGTCGTCCGGAGGCAAGTCCGGCATGGTGGTGGAGCCACCGAGGACCGGCACCGCCGGCGAGATGATCAAGACGCCGACAGCGCGGATCGATCCGGAAATCAACGAGGCCACCGGCGATATCGACCGGAAACGGCGCGAAGATTTGCAGGAAAAGCGCATGCAGGATAAATCGAAGAAGCCGGCGCAGTAAGGCTGCGGCAATCGAATCATGCACCGCGCATTCTTCTGCCTGTTGATGTCCTTATCGGCGGCGGCCCAAGCCTGGCCGCCGCACCAGTCGCTTTCCACCACCGCGCCCAGCATGCGGCCGGTGAATGACATGGCGCTCGGAGCCGAGCCGCCCGCGGCTGGTACGCCGGTCAGTCCGGAAACCGAAAAGAAGGTGCGGACGTTTCTCGATCGTTTCGTCGATGCCGACAAATCGCCCGCCGAACAGGCCGCATTGTTCACCGAGGAAGCGGAATACTATGAGCAGGGCGTGGTCGGCAAGAATGCGATCCGCCGCGACGTCGAACGCTATGTGAAGCACTGGCCGCACCGCAGCTACCAGGTATCGGAAATCTCGTACATCAATCCCGACCCGATGTCGAAGGACCGGGTATTCGTCGCCTACACCATTGACTTCGAAGTCGCCAACCGTGCACGGACGATCCGCGGAAAGGCGAATTACGGCGCGGTGATCAACAATTTGAGCGACGAGCCGAAAGTGGAAGCGATCAAGGAGCGGGTGACCCGGCGAAAATCAGGCGCCGCTGAATAACAGCCCATCTCGCCGCGTCCGGTTTGACCGGCTTCCTTACTGTGCCACCCGCTGTGAAATATAAGCCAGCGCTTCATCGATCTGGTCGATCAGCACCAGGCACAAATCGCCCGGCGCCAGGCCGGCCAGTGCCGTGTCGATGGCCTTGAATTCACCCTGGATTTCCTTGATCGACGTGGTGCGCGATGCATGGCTGAGTCCTTCGCGCAGCAGGCCGATCACTTCGCCGTCGGCGCGGCCGCGCTGGCATTGGTCCTCATACAGGATCACTTCATCGAATGCATCGCCGAGGATCTCCGTCTGCCGGGTCAGGTCGATATCGCGCCGGTCGCCGGCGCCGCTGATGACGACCGAGCGGCGGTGGGCCGGCACGCTGTCGATGGCTCGCACCAATGCTTCGATCGCATCGGGGTTGTGGCCGTAGTCGGCGATGACGGTGGCGCCGCGATAGGAAAAGAGGTTGAACCTGCCCGGCGCGCTGCGCACGTCGCTGACGAACGTCGCCAGCCCTGCGCGTATGGTTTCCCAGGAAATGCCGAGCGCCCAAGCGGCACCGATGGCCGCCATCACGTTCTCGACCTGGAAACCGATCGCGCCGTTATGGGTGATGGGGATGTCGGCCAGCGCCACGCGATACTCGCGCCGACCGACCGACGCGACGATCACGTTGCCGTCGACGTACAGCACGCGGCGGCCTTGCGCCTGCTGGGTGGAGATGACCGGGTGATGGCGGTCGCGGGCGAAGAAGGTGATCGAGCCGGGGCAGGACGGCGCCATGTCGACCACCATCGGATCGGCCGCATTCAGCACCGCCATGCCTTTCGGCGCGACGTTGTGCACCACCACCCGCTTGAGCACGGCGAGGTCTTCCACGGTGTTGATGTAATTCAGTCCGAGATGATCGCCGACGCCGATGTTGGTCACTACCGCGACATCGCAGCGGTCGAAGCCGAGGCCTTCACGCAGGATGCCGCCGCGCGCGGTTTCGAAGACCGCCGCGTCGACGTCCGGGTGCAGCAGCACGTTGCGCGCGCTGCGCGGTCCGCTGCAATCGCCGGTATCGATGCGCTGGTGGTTGACATAGACGCCGTCGGTGCTGGTCAGGCCGACACGGTACTTGTTCTTTTCGAGGATATGGGCGATCAGCCTTGCGGTGGTCGTCTTGCCGTTGGTGCCGGTAACCGCCACCACGGGGATGCGGCCATCGTCGCCGTTGGCGAACATGTTGGCGATGATGGCCTCGCCCACCGGCCGTCCCTTGCCGTAGGACGGCTGCAGGTGCATGCGCAGGCCGGGTGCGGCATTGACTTCGACGATGCCGCCGCCCTGCTCTTCCAGCGGCAGGATGACGGTTTCGCATACCAGGTCGACGCCGCAGATATCGAGTCCGACGGTTTGCGCCGCTTCCACCGCGCGCGCCGCCATCTCCGGATGCACGTCATCGGTGACATCGGTCGCCGTGCCGCCGGTGGACAGGTTGGCATTGTTGCGCAATGCCACCAGCGTGCCCTTGGCCGGGATACTGTCGACGGTGTAGCCATGCTTGGCCAGGGTGGCGAGCGCGATATCGTCGAGACGGATCTTGGTCAGCGAGGTGGCATGGCCTTCGCCGCGGCGCGGGTCGCGGTTGACCTGCTGGATCAGCTCGCCGATGGTGTGCTGCCCGTCGCCGACGACCTGCGGCGGTGCGCGCCGGGCGGCGGCGACCAGCTGGTCGCCGACCACCAGCAGGCGGAAATCATGGCCGCTGATGAAGCGTTCGACGATCACGTCGGAGCAGATGGCGGATGCGACCGCGAACGCGGCTTCCACTTCGTCCCGGGTCCGGATGTTGACCGCGACGCCCTTGCCCTGGTTGCCGTCGCGCGGCTTCACCACCACCGGCCCGCCGATCTCCTGCGCGGCTTGCCAGGCTTCGTCCGGCGTCGTCACCGACTTGCCGTGCGGCACCGGCACGCCGGCCGCGTGCAGCAATTCCTTGGTCAGGTCCTTGTCCTGCGCGATCGATTCCGCGATGGCACTGGTCCTGCAGGTTTCCGCCGCCTGGATGCGGCGCTGCTTGCTGCCCCAGCCGAACTGCACCATGCTGCCTTCGGTCAGCCGCCGGTAGGGAATGCCGCGCGCGACCGCCGCCTGCACGATGGCGCCGGTGCTCGGGCCGAGCCGCACATCCTCGTCCAGCGACCGCAACCGGTGCAATGCCGGTTCCAGTTCGAATGGCGTGTTTTCCAGCGCATTGCGGATCAGCGCGTCGGCGAACTCGAACGCCAGGCGGCCGACCGCTTCTTCGGTGTATTCGACCACGACCTGGTAGGTGCCGCGGTCGACCGTCTCCACCACGCGGCTGAAGGTCACCGGGCATCCGGCCTGCGCCTGCAGCCCGAGTGCCGCCGATTCAAGCACATGGGCCAGCGAAAACGGATGGTCGGGGCTGGACGGCTCCAGGAAGCGGATCTCCGGAAAGCGGGCGCGGAGCCGCGTTTCGAAATCCGGCAGGCGCGCGATGTCCCGTTCGTCGTCGGTGCAGGTCACGATCGCCTCGATCGAGGTGTGCCGGCTCCAGAGATTGGGTCCGCGAAGAGCCCGGATGCGTGTGATTTCCATGAACTTGTGTCCTCTGTTGCGCGCCTGAACGGGCGGCTATCGCCGTAGTCCCGCCGCTTGGGCGTCTTCTTTTACTTTGCTGGTTTGTTTTGTTAGGCGGCGATATGCGCTGCGCATCCCGCCTCGCCGGGCACCCTGAATGGGTGAGGAAGCTTTTTCTATCCCGGCTTCACCTTCATGCCTGGTCAATGTATGCGCGGATCAAGCCGCCGCCACCGCCTCCGCAGTGACGCCGTCGAACTCGACGCTCTTGACCCCCGCCCGAATCAGTTCCGCCGCAATGCCCAAAGCCCACGCCGCACCGACCGCGGCCAGCATGTTTTCGGTCATGTGAGCCCGGCGCGCCGGTTTCGCGGCGGCGATGGCGCCGATTTCCGCCAGGTCGATCAGCGGCACTTCCGCCGCGCCGGCTGCCAGGACGATGCCGCCGTGGCGCACGAACACCGCGCGGCCGCCTTCCGCCCTGTGCGCCGCGACCACCGGGATTTCGGACGACAGGCTGAAGAAGATCACGCCGCCGTCGCACAGCGAAGCCAGCGCGGCCACCCGCGCATCCGCCGCGTTGAGCACCGCCACGCCTTCGGGAAGCACCACGTCGACCTGGGTGCGGACGACCTTGCCGGCCATCTGGTCGGCATCGTCGATATGCCAGTCTGGCAGGCTCGCTTTCGGATCGATATTGGTGACGACGCCGACTTGGCAGCGGTCGTAGCCGAGACCTTCGGCGAGGATGGCGCGAAACCCGGTCTCGACGACCGCGGCATTGATTGCGCGATTCATCATGATGCGGCGCGCCGTCTGCCAGTTGGCGCCGTCGCTGCGCTCGACCTGCCGGCCGCGCAAAAAGAATCCGTCGCTGCAGGCCAGACCGACATGCGCGCCGTGCAGATGCAGCAGGCGGGCCACCAGGTGCGCCACCATGGTCTTGCCGCGGCTGCCGGTGATGCCGACGACCGGAATGCGGCCGTTGTCTTCGCCAGGGAACAAATGGTTGACGATCGCCTCGCCGACCGGGCGCGGCTCGCCGTCGGCCGGTTTCAGGTGCATCAGCAGACCCGGACCGGCATTGACTTCGACGATCGCGCCGCCCTGCTCATCCAGCGGGCGCGAGATATCTTCGGCCACCAGGTCGACGCCGGCGATGTCCAGTCCAACGATGCGGGCCGCCAGTGCCGCGGCGGCGGCCACGCTCGGATGAACGAGGGGAGTCACATCGAAAGCAACATTTCCGTTGCGCTGCACAAGAATCTGCTTGCCGGCTTCCAGCACGGTATCCGGCGTCAATCCCTGGCGTGTCAGTTCCAGCAACACTGCCGGGTCCTCATCGATCAACACGAGATTCAGCGGGAATTCCTCGGTGGTACCGCGGCGCGGATCGGTATTGATCTGGGTGTCGATCAACTGAAGAATGGTCGACACGCCGTCGCCCGTCACCGTGGCGATTTCGCCGCGCGCCGCCGCCACCATCTTGCCGCCTACCACCAGCAGCCGGTGTTCGTCGCCGGGAATGAAGCGCTCGACGATGACTTCGCTGCCTTCTTCCTCGGCCAGCCGGTAGGCCGCCTCGATTTCTTCCCGCGTCGTCAGGTTGGTCGATACGCCGCGGCCATGGTTGCCGTCGGACGGTTTCACTACCACCGGCACACCAATATCCTGCGTCGCCTCCCAGGCATCATCGATATCCGACACGATGCGGCCTTCCGGCACCGGTACGCCGCAGGAACGCAACAGGCTCTTGGTCAGGTCTTTATCACTGGAAATGCTTTCGGCGATGGCGCTGGTCTGGTCAGTCTCCGCAGTCCAGATGCGGTGCTGGCGGGCGCCGTAACCGAGCTGCACCAGGTTGCCGCTGTTGAGGCGAAGGGCGGGAATGCCGCGGTCGGCGGCGGCATCGACGATGCAGGCCGTGCTCGGCCCGAGGCTGACGGACTCGGCGATATCGCGCAACCGGCTGACCGCGGCGTCGACGTCGAAAGGCCGGTCCTCGATGCCGGCCATCACCATGTCGCGCGCCATTACCAGGGCGGCGCGGCTGACTTCTTCGTACCGTGCCCGCACCGCCACCTTGTAGACGCCGGGCGTGGAGGTTTCGCGTGCCTTGCCGAACCCGGTCTGGACGCCGGCCAGGTTTTGCAATTCGATCATCAGATGTTCCATGATGTGCGCCGGCCAGGTACCTTCGCGCAGGCGCTGCAGGAAACCGCCGCGCTCGCCGACGCCGCACCGGTGCTCCACCAGCGAGGGCAGCCAGGCGGTTAGGCGTTCGTAGAATCCGGGAATCGTGTTGGACGGCGACGCTTCGAGCTCACCGATGTCGACCCAGGCTTCGAGGACCGGACGGTAAGTCCAGATGTTCGGCCCGCGCAGGGAGACCACATTGATGATCTCAATGGATTTTTTATTCATTTGACGTGTGAAGCTGAGGAGTGGACTTGTGGAGGACGAGTCGCTTTGGATTGAAGTTATGTCTGTCTTTAACGCGCCAACGGCGGGATGGTTTACTGATCGGCTGCAAAAATTATCTTACGGAATCGAAATCAGGCAAACAACAACATCGTAAGTGCTTGTATCGGTTGCTTGGAGCGGTAATCGGTATACTTGCCGCCACAGCGAATCCTCCAACGGCGACGCGAAATTAACTTCTTGCAAACAGAATTGTTTGCCGTTTCGAAATCATCAGCCGTTTCAATGAAAACCGAATTTCCCGATGTTCCGCCGCAAAGGCAAATCATACCTGCTTCATGGCAGACAGACGTGCAAGCGCATCTCCAGCCCGGCGAACACGCGCTTGCCTGCCTGGAGCTCGACCTCGACCTGCAGCTGCGTTTCGCCGCCGGCATTGTCGTTGTAACAAGTTCCAGGCTGCTGGCGAAAACCGCCGAAGCCCCCGGCTGGCAGGAATGGCAGTATCGTCCGCACCTGTCGCTGGTGCACCACGACCACGCCGGCGTCGGCACGCTTGAACTGCACGACGAAACCCGCCGCCTCGCCACCTGGCGCTACACGCTCGGGCACAATCCCGACGCGTTGCGCCTGATCGGCCAGTTCGAGCAGCACTGCGCGGCGACTGTCGCCGGTCGTCCGGTCGTGCCGCCTGCGGATGCAACCTGTCCGAGCTGCCATGCGCCGCTGCCGCCGGATCAGGAGGAATGCCAGATCTGCGTACGCGAACTGCACACGCCGCCGTCGACCTGGACGCTGTTCCGGTTGTGGCGTTTCGCCAGGCCGTACAAGGGTCAACTGATCCTCGGCTTCCTGCTGACGCTGGCATCGACCGCCGCCACGCTGGTGCCGCCCTATCTCACCATGCCGTTGATGGACAACGTGCTCATCCCCTACCAGAACGGGCAATCGATCGACGTCAACCTGGTCGTGCTCTACCTGAGCGGCCTGTTCGGCGCGGCCTTGCTGGCATGGGTGCTCGGCTGGGCGCGCACCTACATCCTGGCGCTGGTCTCCGAACGCATCGGCGCCGATCTGCGCACCACGACCTATGAGCATTTGCTGAAGCTGTCGCTCGAATATTTCGGCGGCCGGCGCACCGGCGACCTGATGACGCGCATCGGCTCGGAAACCGACCGGATCTGCGTGTTCCTGTCGCTGCACCTGCTGGATTTCGCCACCGACGTGCTGATGATCGGCATGACCGCGGTGATCCTCATCTCGATCAATCCCTGGCTGGCGCTGGTGACGCTGCTGCCGCTGCCCTTCATCGCCTGGATGATCCACGTGGTGCGCGACAAGCTGCGTCACGGCTTCGAAAAAATCGATCGCGTCTGGGCGGAAGTCACCAACGTGCTGGCCGATACCATTCCCGGCATCCGCGTGGTGAAGGCGTTCGCGCAGGAAAAGCGTGAAGCCGCCCGCTTCCGCGAAGCCAATGCGCACAACCTGCTCATCAACGACCGGGTCAACAAGGTATGGTCGCTGTTCTCGCCCACCGTCACCTTCCTCACCGAGATCGGCCTTCTGGTCGTCTGGGCGGTCGGCATCTGGCAGATCTCGCAGGGCCTGATCACGGTTGGCGTGCTGACCGCCTTCCTTGCCTACATCGGACGTTTCTACACCCGCCTCGACTCGATGAGCCGCATCGTGTCGGTCACGCAAAAAGCCGCCGCCGGTGCCAAGCGCATCTTCGACATCCTCGATCATGTCTCCAGCGTGCCCGAACCGGCGAACCCGGTCCGGATGGAGCGCGTGCAGGGACACATCCGCTTGCGCGACATCGGTTTCCGGTACGGCAACCGGGCGGTGCTGCGCGGTGTCGACCTGACCATACAGCCCGGCGAAATGATCGGACTGGTCGGCCACAGCGGCTCCGGCAAGAGCACACTGGTGAACCTGATCTGCCGCTTCTACGACGTGTCGGAAGGCGCCATCCTGGTCGACGGCGTCGATATCCGTTCGCTGCGCGTCGCCGATTACCGCCGCCATATCGGCCTGGTGCTGCAGGAGCCCTTCCTGTTTTTCGGCACCATCGCCGACAACATTGCCTATGGCAAGCCGGGCGCGACGCGCGAGGAAATCATCGCCGCCGCGCGGGCGGCCAACGCGCATGAATTTATCCTGCGCCTGCCGCACGGCTACGACTCGATGGTGGGCGAACGCGGGCAGACCCTGTCCGGCGGCGAGCGCCAGCGCATCTCGATCGCCCGCGCACTCCTGATCGACCCGCAACTCCTGATCCTCGATGAAGCGACCTCGTCGGTCGACACCACGACCGAAAAGGAAATCCAGAAAGCGCTCGACAACCTGGTGCGCGGCCGCACCACGATTGCGATTGCGCACCGCCTGTCCACGCTGCGCCGCGCAGACCGGCTGGTCGTGCTCGACAAGGGCCAGATCGTGGAAGTCGGACAGCATGATGAACTGATGGAGCGGCAGGGTGCGTATTACCGGCTCTACCAGGCGCAGGCGCGCCAGGCGGAGGATGAGGCGGCCGGGTTGGTCGAAGGCCAGCCGGAATGGACTGAGAGTGTCGCATGACTGATTTCCGATTGACCCGCAACACGTTCGGCAAACTGGTGTTCACCTCGGCCGACGGCAGTCTGACGCACGAGGGCGTGGTGCCGGTGCGTGCATTCCCGATCGCCGCTCCCGACCAGGGCATCTCCCTGGTGACCGTGGACGGCCATGAACTGGCATGGATCGACCGGCTGGCCGATCTGCGCAGCGACCTGCGTGACTTGCTGGAGGAGGAATTGGCGAACCGGGAATTCCTGCCGCAGATCAGCCGCATCGTCAGCGTCTCCACGTTTGCGGTGCCAAGCCGCTGGCAGGTAGAGACAGACCGCGGTGATGCGACCTTCATCCTGAAGGGCGAGGAGGATATACGGAGGGTGGCGCACTCGACGCTGCTGATCGCAGACAGTCATGGCGTGCAGTACTTGGTCCGCGACCTGGAAAAACTGGACAAGGCCAGTCGCAAGCTGCTGGACCGGTTTCTCTGAAAAGGATGTTTGGCGCATGCGGCACCGTGATGGTGCCGCATGCGTCATGCGGTCAGGCGCTCCTGATGTTGCGAGCGCTTGCGCGGTGACACTGCGCCGTCTGAAAGAGCGAACTCCAACAGGCGGAATCCGGGCCGGTCAGGATCGGGCGTAGACCAACACCAGCCGCTTCGACCTTTCCACCGAAGGCCGTGCCGCCGCAACCGGACGCGTCACGCTTTCATCCCTGGGCGTATTCAATGCTGTTTGCAAAATGTCGAGCATGATTGCCCTCGCCTCGTCGTGCTCTTCCTTCAGCGCGCGACGCGGAAACAATCCGGCTTCAACTGCCTTCGCCGTAGCGGCGTCAATCATTTCGGTACTGATGTCCATGCAAGCTCCATCGATATAACAATGTCATGCAGTGCGGCGCACTGTCGTTGTCATGGTCGAATAATGTCGCGGAGGCACTGCTTTTTTGTCGGCTTTTACATCTTTTTACACGACCATGAAATGCCTGTTTCGTTGCCGATGTTTGACCAAACAGAAAACGACAGCGAAATCCATCTGCTATTTGTTAAGGGTGCTTAACAAAATACGTCCGGCGCAGTTGCAATTCTTTGCCGTGAAGAACGAACCACAGGCAGTGAAGCATCTTCACGAAGCATGTTTCGCCCATGTTGTCCGGCATGTGAAACGCGGTCGGCAATACGTTGACGGGAGTGGTGGATGAATGAAGTCCGGGCCGTGGTATGGGCTACGATACAGCAGGAATTTTCCGATCTAAATGATGTGGAACAGGTGACCCAGGTATGCGTGCGCCTGACGGTTGCCATCATCCTGGGGGCAGTGCTCGGGTATGAGCGCGAATTGCGCGGCACCGCAGCGGGCTTGCGCACCCATATGCTGGTGGCGCTCGGGTCGGCGCTCTTCGTGCTCGTGCCGCTGCAAACGGGGATGGAAATATCCGACCTGAGCCGGGTGTTGCAGGGTGTGGTGGCCGGCATCGGATTTCTCGGCGCCGGCGCCATCATCAAGCTATCCGGAGACAAGGAAGTCAAGGGGTTGACCACTGCGGCCAGTGTCTGGCTGACGGCAGCCATCGGCATTTCGGCCGGCGTCGGGCGCGAGGCGACGGCGGTACTCAGCACCTGCCTCGCGCTATGCATTCTTCTGCTATCGCATCATGGATCGAGGAAGATCAAGTCGACGAATGAGCAGGTCGACGAGCGCTAGTTAGGGTTTTTCATCGCCGCGTCGATGGCCGCATCCAGCAGGTGCGGCGGCAAGCCGATGTTGCGGGCGACCCAGGCAGGATCGGCGACATCGCGCAGGTAGCGGTAGCGCGACGCTTCCAGAAGCGCAACCCGGTCTGCAGCCGATGCCGGAGGCCGCTCTCGCAATTCCTGCAGCATGACGGCGATTTCCGCTTGAAGGCGCTCGATCACGTCGGCGGCGCTTTCCACCAGCGGCACGATATCGTCCAAGGCAAAACGTTTGCTGCGCAATTGCGCCAGGATCTGTTTATCCATCGCTTCTCCCCATTGGATGGGCCATTCTATCGATACGTGGCCGGCCGGATATTGAGATTTCTCGCATTGTTTCGCTGCGGACAACATCACAGGCGCGCCAGCAGCAACTGCGTCAGTTCACCGTCGTTCAGGACAATCGGATTGGTGCGCATGCTGCCGCCGCGGCTGTTGGCGACCACCTTCGGCAGATCGTCATGACGCATGCCGAATGCATTCAGCCGGGGCAGGCGAAGCTGTTCCGTCCAGATGCGCAGCAGGTCGATCAGCGCATCGCATGCGGCATGATCGTCGGGTTCGGCACTCTCGCTCAACAGCCTTGCGACACCGGCATATTTCTTCAGCGCCGGCGATTGCGGATCACGCGCGCGCAATGCATGAATGTTGGTGGCGGTTGCTTCCGCCACCAAGGTGCCGCACACCACGCCGTGCGGCATCGGATAGTACGCACCCAGCGGCGATGCCAGGCCATGCACCGAGCCCAGCCCGGCCTGGGCAAGGGTGATGCCGGACATGAGGGAGGCATAGGCGATGCGCGCGAGACCGTCGCGCCGCTGCGGATGCTGCTCTTCCCAGGCCTGCCAGAAACCATTCCTGAATGCCTGCAGCCCCGAGCAGGCGAGGGCGTCGGTGAACGGGCTCGCATTGGTGGATACATACGATTCCAGCAACTGGGTAAATGCATCCATGCCGTTGGCCGCGATCAGCGACGGCGGACAGGATTCCAGCAGCGCCGGGTCGACGATCGCCACCTGGGCCACCAGCGCATCATGGCGGAAGGATTTCTTGAAGCCGTCATTGCCCTGCACGCTGAGCACGGCGTTCCTGGTTGCTTCGCTGCCGGTGCCGGCCGTCGTCGGCACCGCGATGAACGGCAGCGACGGTCCTTCGTATGTCTTGCCGCGCCCGACACCTTCGAGGTAATCCATGACCGAATCGCCGCCGGGCAGCAGTCCGGCGATCGCCTTGGCCGCATCCAGCACGCTGCCGCCGCCGATACCGACGACGACGCTGATGCCGGTGTCGCGGAAACGACGCACCGCCTGGTCCACCATGTCGGGTGACGGCTCGCCATCGACCTGCATTCGCTCCCAGCTAACGCCACGCTTCTGCAGGCCCTCCTGCAAGGCGGGCCAGTGCGGCGTCGACAGGAAGGAACGGCCGCCGGTCACCAGCAGCGCCCTGGCGCCGAAGCGGGCGGCGGTATCGGGAATGTCGGCCGCGCGACCGTCGCCAAAGCGGATTTCCGGCAACCGGGCGACGGAGAAGGTGCCAATGTCAGTCATGATGCGTATCGGGGGTTGTGAAAGCAGCCCACTTTATACATCGGATGCCCGAATCGTGTTGCCGCGCCGGCGGCGGTCGAAAGATCCGATCGACCGCCGGCCGCCGACTTATGCATAATGTGCCTATCTTTCCGGCAACCGATAAGGATCCGTCCCGATGCTCAGAGCAGTCGTACTCGACAACAATGCGATTTCACGCGATTTGCTGAAAAGCGTGCTGGTCAATGGCGGTTATGACATCGTCGGCGACGCCAACACCAGTGCGGCGTCGATCGCCGGCATGATCCGCTTGCAGC